>WGCX01000087.1 GCA_015493575.1 Desulfobacteraceae bacterium
TGAAATAAGTTGAACAGAAATAGCGCAGAATTCCGGCCCATGTACAAGGCGCATTAAAGGTTGCATACTCAACGTATTCGGCCTTTGATGCAACGAAGTAGATGGGCCGGAAGACAAGCAACTTCGTTCAACTTATAAAATTTTCGATCCTAAGATGGTTGAAAATGCTTGTTTTTGCTGACCATTTCCCTTTAATTAGGATAAATAAACATTGATATTTTCCTTAAAATGAAATGAGTTTATTGTTCTCTTGACAACATATGCATATAAAGTGAAATTTATGCATACGGAGAAAATCTGGAGCAATATCCGGACTGGTAATATGAGGAAGAATAGATGAATCGTGCAAAATTCTCCTTTCTTGATTCCATAGATTAAAACACTTGGCATAGATACTTGGCATAGATATTGACATGTTTTGTTTGATAGCATATATAGATATCATAATGACATCATAAAGTAATTTCAAATGTGGGAGAAAGCCATGAAAGCTATCACAATCAGAGGTGTTGAACCTGCTGTAGCTGAAAAACTTAGATTAACAGCAGCAAAACAGAATAAAAGTCTTAACCAGCTTGTCCTTGAATTTATAAAAAAAAATCTTGGGATGGAAAAAGAAAAAAAATATTCGCGAGACTATGATGATCTTGATCGTCTTTTCGGCAGCTGGGATGAAAAGGAGTTTGATGCCATTCAAAAGAAGATCAGCCAGGAAAGGCGAATTGATCAGGATCTATGGGTATGAAAAAAGTATTGATTGACACCAATATATACTCCCTGGCTATGAGGGGAGACAGGAATGTCACTGATGCTTTGAAAAAAATTGATCAGATAGGAATATCTGCAATAAGTATTGGTGAACTTTTTTCAGGATTCAAAGGTGGTAATTTTGAAGAGAGAAATAAAACAGAGCTTAATATTTTTTTAGATTCACCAAGAGTGATGATTTTTCTAATTGATGTAGAAACCGCTGATTTTTATGCTTCAATTTTGAATAATTTAAAGAGCAAAGGCACCCCGATACCGACAAATTATATCTGGATTGCTGCTGTAGCTTTTCAAAATGGATTTAAACTTTTTTCCAAAGATAAGCACTTTAATGTTATACCCGGATTAATACAATTGTAATTTGCGATAGCGGGGTCAGGCTTGCTTTATTGCACTTATTGTGAGAACCGGGGGGCGTAAACACGGCTTCTGGGAGCTTATATAACCGGTAATAAAAACATAAGGCCTTATTTTTCTGTGCATATATTGTTGTTGAAAAAAATTATTGTATATATATCTGACTGGAATAAAAAATGCTGAGAGAACGTGCGACATTAACACTTGAGATGCAGAAGTTGCTTGATATTGCCATTACGGGTTTTTCCTTTATTGCGGCATATTTTATCAAAAGGGATCTGCTGCCGGTGGGGTTAAAGAACCTTTCCACAGATCCAAATTATTATATTATTCTTCTGCTTATTATTATTGCCTGGTATGTTTCTTTCAGATGGATGGGTATGTATCTATCATACAGACAGGAGCCGTTCTGGAATTTTTTCGTTACCATTTTAAAATCCAGTTTCATGGGAATTATCCTTGTCAGTATTGCCATGTATTTCATGCATATACAGGAAGTGAACCGGCTGTTGATGGGTATTTTCCTTGTGCTGGATATCTGCCTTTTGACTTTGTCTAAGTTTATTATTTTCAAAACACTGAAAAAACTCCGGGCGGATGGATTCAACACCCGTAATATTCTGATTGTGGGCACCCAGGTGCGTGCCCGTAATGTTATTAAAGCGGTTGAAAAATTCAAGTCAACCGGATACAAGGTTCTGGGATGTTTTGATGTTGAAGAAGAAAAGGTGGGAACAAGTGTTGTCAATGGCCACAAGGTGATTGGCCTTGTCAGGGATCTTGAGCGGTATTTGAGCAATAATATCGTGGATGAACTTATTTTTGCCATGCCCTTGAAAAAAATTGAACGGGGTGACCGGTATATTGCCATGGCAGAAAGTATGGGAATCAATGTCAGGATTATCCCGGACTGGGAGCTGCATTACCTGATGTACAGGCCGGGTGTTGCCACGATACGGTTTGAAGATTTTCTCGGGGTTTACAATATGAGTTTGCAGTCCACCCCGCAAAATGAAGGAAAAATATTTATTAAAAATACATTTGATGTCGTTTCTGCTGTGGTTCTGACATTTTTATGCCTTCCTTTTTTTATTTTTATTGGAGCTGCCATTAAATGCATTTCAAAAGGACCTGTTTTTTATACCCAGGAGCGGTTGGGACTAAATGGCAGGCGTTTTAAAGTGTATAAATTCCGAACCATGGTTGAGTATGCAGATGAAATGCAGAAAGAGCTTGAAGAGATGAATGAGGCGGACGGTCCTGTCTTCAAAATAAAGAAAGATCCGAGAATCATTCCATATGTGGGACAGTTTTTAAGGAAAACCAGCTTAGATGAACTGCCGCAATTGTTTAATGTGCTGAAAGGTGAGATGAGCCTTGTGGGTCCCAGGCCTCCCATTCCAAAGGAGGTTGATGAATATTCGGTTTGGCAGCGTAGGCGTTTATCAATGAAACCGGGCATGACCTGTTTGTGGCAGATAGCACCCAATCGAAATGACTTAAGTTTTGAAGAATGGATGAAGCTGGATTTGCAATATATTGATAACTGGTCGCTGTTAAACGATTTTAAAATTTTTTTTCTCACAGTCAGAGCCGTATTAACCGGTTCTGGCCGATAGCACATCCAGCTTGGATACATAATATTGCTGACTATTTTTTTTAATTAGGATAAATAAATATTGACATTTCCCTTCAATTGAAGAAAATATAGCTATGAAGCAAATTTTAAAAACTCTGATAAAAGATTTCCATCATAATACGTTACCGGCATTAACCCTCCGCTTTTTAAAGTTTCCCCTTGATCTGAACAGGATTATCACTATCATCGGGCTGCTCAGATATCATTTCCGGAATTTTTGTCTTTTCATGACATTGATCCCAAAGACACCTATTCTACAAAAAAACCACCAATTGTTTTATAAGAAAGAGCTCATTTTTGACAGAGTCACAAATGCTTTTTCTATGTTCGTCAGAATCTTTGATTCTTTGAGGCTCCGCGGCGCAGTCCAGCTCGGCCTCATGGCCGTTATAGGAACAGGATTGACGTGAACCTGAATTATAAAATTATTATTTTCATCTTTCTCTCCCTTGTTACCGTTATTTGTCATACTTACATCAAAAGGTATGAAAAAAATGGCAGTGAAATGCTGCGCAATAACTGGAAAATTTATATGTCAAAAAATAAAAACCAGAAAAAAGGACATGTAAATAACGAAAAAGCACTAATCAGAGACAGTGGACTATTCCTTTCTTCAGCAGACAAAGATAAAAGTATAACTATCCGGCAGAATATTCCGTCTTTTGTTCACGATTCTTTTTTGGAATTGTCGGCAGATATGAAATGCAGGAATGTAGTTGCAGGCAAAAAATCATGGAACCATGCAAGGCTTCTGCTGGTACAGAATGACGGACACAAAAACCGGTGGGACAGACCTAACCTCGTTGCAGCTTTTAAGGGAACGAAAGGCTGGCAAAGGTATAAAAAAATTTTCTTTATTAAGCATGACGTAAAAAAACTTACGGTAACAGCACAACTGAGCCGGTGCACAGGTTCATTCCGTCTTAAAAATATCCATCTTTTTCCGGTGGTGCAGACAGAGGCTTACACATGGATAAAACGGATTATTCTGATTTCATGGGCTGTTTTTGCATTTTTTTTAATTGCTGCATGTATTGTTCATAATAAAAAAACTGCAGAGCACAGCTGTAAATCAAACATGATTGACGGCAGACAGGAAGGTGCGGCTTATTATGCCAGTAAAAAAAACATGGGGGTTCAGATTATGCTGGTTTTATCATTTATCGCAATAATAATCGGAACCGCAATGCCCGGTGACATAAAAGTCCTGGTGCTGAAAGATGTCAGCTCGACAATTCCTATTAGTCATTTTTTGCCCTGGAACATATCTAAGGTGGGGCATTTTTGTTTTTTTGCTGTGTTTGGTTTTATTCTTTCCATGCTCACAGGAAGGAATTTATTTATGCAGTCTGCACTTAATATTCTGTTAATTGCTGGAGGAACGGAGCTTGCTCAGTCTTTCATTGACGGCAGAACCCCGTTATTCGTTGATTTTTTAACTGATTCGGCAGGGGGGCTTACGGGCATATTTTTATTTTGGTTCTGGCACCTCGCAGGGCCTGAAATAGAACTTGAAAATGAGAATGATATAGATTAAATTTTTGAATCTGCAGGAGAGGAATGAGCACTTACACCAAATATTATGAGATTGCCGGTTTAACAGTTCAGGTTAATTCTGATCTGCAGAGAGCAGGGTTCCCATGAAGAGCTCATGATGCAGAATGGAAAATATGCATATCTGTATAAAACCCCCATGTCCTTCGGACACAAAATCAGAGATTTTGACAAAGCATGAAACTCCACACTGAAGGCCGCCGGGAACAGGTATTACCCTGAACGGATTAAATGGCAGTGGGGCACAGGACGTGACAGGAACTGCCATTTCCCTCGGAGCAAATCATGGATGATTTGCGAGGCTCGAAGAGATGCGAATGCATACATGAGTGAA
>WGCX01000088.1 GCA_015493575.1 Desulfobacteraceae bacterium
TGCAGATAATGTGTTTCTGGTCCTTACGGCAAGGCAGCTTAATCCTGAAATCCATATCATGGCAAGGGCAGAAAACATGAATGTAAGAAAAAAACTTTTGGCAGCAGGAGCAGACTGGGTTGAGCTGCCCTACAACACAGGAGCAGCTTTTATGGGACACAAACTTTTACGTCCCAGCGTAAGCAGCTTTCTGGAACTTGTTTTATCCAGTGATCATGAAAAAGCCATACAAATTGAAGAAGCACCGGTTTCCGGTAAATCTGAACTTGTAAATATCATGCTGAAAGATTCGGGAATAAGGCAGAAGTATAATATTATTATTACCGCCATCAAAAAAAACACCGGCAAAATGCTCTTTAACCCATCCTTTGAAACAATCCTGGAACCCGGGGATGTTGTAATAGCGTTAGGCAGGCAAAAAGATATGGAACTTTTACATGATGCACTGAACCCGGATTGAAAATAAATTTAAAATCTACGGATTTTATTAGGGAACTGGAAGAAAATAATATACGTATATTGTGCAGTATTTTTGTTCGTTTTCAAGGCGTGATGACAGGTGTATAGTCGAACTATGTGCCTGTTATCACAACAGAGAAAACGGGCAAAAGGGCAAACAGGATGCGTAAATTATTTTTTGGAAGTTCCCTTATCAGGTCATATTCTGTATATAACTCTCTTATCAGTAATTATAATATCAACACTGTATTTCCTTGAGTCCATCTGTATGTGCTTTGCAATCTGCTCTTCATAGGCGATGGAAATTTTGCGTGTTGTTTCAGGAAGCTTTGGTATCAATCGATTGTAAAAACCTTCACCAAAACCCAGCCTTCCTCCTTTTTCATCAAATGCAAGTCCGGGGATAACGGCAATATCAATCTGATCAATGGATATTTTTTTGCATTTACCGGAATCCGGCTCCAGCATATTCAGTTTTAATTTTCTTTTGACAAGATCTTTATCATAGTCATTTATCTTTAAAAGATTCATTGAATGTTTTGAATTGGAAATCAGTGGCAGTACAACTTCTTTCTTTATTTCAAGGCATTCCCTGATAATCGTCTCCATTGGCATTTCGCTGCTTCGCTCTGAATATAAAAGAACTGTCTTCGATTCCATAAAATTGGCAAATCCCATAAGATTCTTTTCGATTATTTTTCGCTTTTCAACGCGTTCTTCCGGAGAAAGGCCTGCGAGTTTTTCTGATATTTCACTGAGTACATCTGGTCTACCGTCTCTTATTTCAGTCATAATTATCATATCCTCACTTAAAAAATATTTTTTATCAACTATTATACACAAAGTTCAAATTGTCAACCTTCAATAATCATTGACTGATTGGCCATGCCGTGATATTTTTCAGTTTTAATTAATTTTTATTCATTTATTTATAATTTACGGGTATTGAAACTTACCCGTTATATATTTTTTAAACAAACCAACAGGATTAAAAGGCAGGCAGGAATTGAGATGCTGGAAATAAAATTTGTACGGGAAAAACTTGAAGAGGTAAAAAAGGCACTGGGTAAAAGAAGCGGAAAGGCTGATTTCCCAGGTTTTTCAAAACATGAAAAAAAAAGGCGAAAGCTTCTCCAGGAAATTGAGGAACTACGTCATCACAGAAATATTGTATCCGATGAAATCGCTGAAATTAAAAAATCAGGAAAGAATGCAGATTCAACCATTTCAGAAATGCGAAAAGTATCGGAAGAGATAAAAAAACTTGACAGGGTACTTTCTGAAACTGAAACTTTTATTCATGATTTTATGATATCCCTTCCAAATATTCCACACCATGAAGTACCGGAAGGACTTGATGAAGAAGATAACAGACTTGAAAAAAAAGTTGGTGCACCAAGACAATTTGATTTTGAAATAAAGCCCCACTGGGATATTGGTGAGGACTTGAAAATTCTCGATTTCGCAAGGGCTGCAAAAATAACAGGGGCAAGATTTCCTTTGTACATGGGAAAGGGAGCAAAACTTGAAAGAGCCCTTATTAATTTCATGTTGGATATTCACACAAATGAGCATGGATATACCGAGGTTCTCCCGCCCTTTATGGTGAGCAGGAAAACCCTCACCGGCACAGGTCAGCTTCCCAAATTTGAAGAAGATCTGTTTAAACTTGAGGGATGGGATTATTTCATGATTCCAACAGCAGAAGTGCCTCTTACAAATATTTATTCAGGTGAAATTCTGTCGGAAAAAGATCTGCCGGTGAAATTTACCGCCTATACACCATGTTTCAGATCGGAAGCAGGTTCACACGGTAAAGACACAAGGGGACTCATACGCCAGCACCAGTTCAACAAGGTTGAAATGGTAAAATACACAACGCCTGAAACATCCTATGACGAACTTGAATCCCTTTTGCAGAATGCTGAAACAATTTTACAGCGCCTTGGGCTTCCATATCAGGTTGTCACCCTTTGCAGTGGCGATCTTGGTTTTTCAGCTGCAAAAACTTATGATATTGAGGTGTGGATGCCGGGGCAGGACAAGTACCGGGAGATATCATCCTGCAGTAACTGTGAGGCGTTTCAGGCAAGAAGGGCAAATATTAAATTCAGGCGCGACGGACAGAAAAAGCCCGAACTTGTGCACACGTTAAATGGTTCAGGACTTGCAGTTGGAAGATGCGTTGCTGCAATCCTTGAAAATTATCAGACAGCAGACGGCTCCGTTAATGTTCCCGAGGCCCTGTGGCCATACATGGGAGGGGTAAAGGTAATTAAAAATGAAAATAAATAATTTCCCGGAAGACATAAAACCTTTTATTATACCAGAGCCAAAAGGTGATTTATGCTATAGATGCCTTGGATGTTCAAAAGAATTTTCCATTAAAAAACTGCTCTATGTCTGCCCTGAGTGCGGTGAGGTTCTTCTTCTTCAAAACAGAGAATTTGATGAGCTGAAAAAAATTCCCGGCAAAACCTGGCAGAAAATTTTTGATTACAGAAGAATGCTAAATATTCCCGCATTAAAGGGTATTTACAGGTATCATGAATTTATAGGACCTAACATCCCCATGGATTCACTTGTTTATCTTGGAGAAGGTCACA
>WGCX01000089.1 GCA_015493575.1 Desulfobacteraceae bacterium
AATGGCAGTGGGGCACAGGACGTGACAGGAACTGCCATTTCCCTCGGAGCAAATCATGGATGATTTGCGAGGCTCGAAGAGATGCGAATGCATACATGAGTGAAGGGTAATACCTGTTCCCGGTGGCCGGATCGAAGCGAGTTTCATATAAAAAAAGGGAATAAGCAAATGGGAAACAATGATAAACCGCAGAATGCCGATGAATATATTGCAATGCTGCGTTCACAGGTAGCGCAGAACACTGAATGCGGAACAACATATTATAATCTTGCAGTGGCTCTTCTCGGTAAAAAAGAATATAAGGAAGCGGAAGATGCTCTGCACAATGCTGTGGAGTGCACGCCCAATCTTGCAGAAGCATATGTCCTTCTCGGTGGGATCTGCCTTAAAAATAATGATCTTGAAGGCTGCCTCAAATACAATAAAATTGCCGTTAAATCAAGGGCAGGTTTTGCAGAAGGATATGGCAATATAGGCTTTATTTTACTCCAGCAGTGCACAGGACAGGATAGTGCAGCTGACGAGGACAGGCTTGAAAATGCCATTAAAAATCTTCAGAAGGCAGTGGTTTTTAATCCGAAATTTGTCCAGGCTTTTACAACCCTTGGCACGGCGTATTTTATGAGAGGACTGATTGACGAAGGCATTGCTGCAAATCGCAAGGCGTTGAGCATTGAACCTGATTTTCCCATAGCCCATAATAATCTTGCCGTGGCATATCTTGAAAAAGGGGAATTTGAAAAATCCATAGAACATTGTGATAAAGCTGAAAAACTCGGATTTAAAGTCCTTGACCAGTTAAAAAAAGAACTTGAGCCCCATAGAAAAAATTAGATGGCAGATTCTTTATTCAGATACCATGTTCCAGGAAATCCCGGATTTGTCGATCAAGCATCTTTTCTATGGGACACTCCGCTTTCAGGAAAACCTGACAGCAGTTCCGGAAAGATCACCTTCCAATTTTTAATTAAAGATTATTTTGAATCTGCAAAAAAATTTATCCAGCTTTACGATTATAAGATTTTAAAGAAGGGACTGAAATTTAATCTTAAAAAAGATATTTCTTTTTCTGATATCTGTCATATTGATATTTCCCTTGAAAAACACGGAGCCTTTTACCATCCTGCAAAAATAAGCGTTGAACTGAACAATGGCAGAATTTTATTTTTTGTTCTGAATACGGCTGTATCCGATGCAGGACTTGCCCTTATTGAAAACGAATACAACTCCCTGTCAAAATTGAATAAAAACGATGCAGAATCTTTGATCCCCCGGGTTTTCGGCATGGGAAAAGTTAATACAGAAAAAGGCTGTGCAGCGTTTTTCCTTGCCGAGTGGTTTAATGATTTTCATGAATTTCATGTCACATCTTCTTCAACTGACTCTGATGATGAAAAAAAAATCGGATTGTGGGAAACCAATGGTACAATTTCCAAAATTTCATTTCCGGATTATCTGATTATATACGAAAAAGCCACTGAAATTCTCACAAAATTTTATAAACCTGAAAGCTTTGAGCAGATTTTTCCATGGCATCACGCCGCAGGTGATTTTGTAATAAAAAGAACAGGCAACGGTTTTGACGTGCGCCTGATCACCGTCAGAAATTATGGTGCCCTGTTTGGAGCGGTTCCTGATTCACAGGAGTCTGGATCTTCGGAAGCGTCTGGCTCAATGGAAGAGGATAATGACTTTTTGCTGCACGGACTTCTTTTTTTCTATCTTAATCTCTCCGTGAGAATGCGTGTTGACAGAATTGACGGGACAGGAAATTATTGTCTCATCGACTCAAAAATTATCTCTTCTGTTTTAAAAGGCTTTTTAAAAGGGCTGTCAAAGAAACCTCTGTTAGACGGGACTCAAAAAGACGGGATTCAAAAAAATATGGCAGATATTTTTCTTCAATTCGCAGGGCAGTTCAGTTTTGATGAATTCCATGAAATGCTTGTAATGATAGTGAATTCATACAATGAAAATGCACCCGAGACGACAATTATAAAAGCAAATCTCCTTAAGTACAGTAAACTTTTATTTAAAAAAACATGCATGATGTGAAAAATATGCTTTTTTATTGACAAGTCTCTGCAGAAACTTTATACAAGCTCTATTAATCTGTTAGGTGGTATGATTTATAATTCTGGTAACTCTAATTTCAGAAAGATTATGATGGCCTGATATGGTATATTTTACATATAGATCATCATGGCAACCTTATCCGGGGTGCTTTACCTGGATTAATAATTGTAAGCATGGCTATTGATCGGAATTGATGTCCTTTTTCATTTTTTATTAAAAAATTTAAGGCAAAACAATTTTTATCAAAAAATGTAAATTAACTGTCAAATTAACTATTAACGGAGGTAAGTAAATGGCAAAACATGAAACTCCTTTACTGGACCAGCTGGAGTCTGGACCATGGCCGAGTTTTGTCTCTGACCTGAAACAGCAGGCAGAAGTCAGGGCAAAAAATGAAGCAGGCATTGAATTCCAGATGCCTCAGGATTGCTGCGAAGATCTTCTCGGTGTTCTGGAACTTTCTTACAAACATGGAAGGACACATTGGAAACATGGTGGAATCGTTGGTGTGTTCGGTTATGGCGGTGGTGTAATCGGAAGATACTGTGATCAGCCGGAGATGTTCCCAGGTGTTGAAGCCTTCCATACGCTGCGTGTAAACCAGCCCGCTGGTAAGTACTACACCACAAAGTATTTAAGAGATATCATGGAACTCTGGAACCGCAGGGGAAGTGGTCTTACAAATATGCATGGTGCAACAGGCGATATTGTTCTTCTTGGCACAACAACTCCCCAGCTTGAAGAAATTTTCTTTGAATTGACCCACAGGTTGAATCAGGACCTTGGCGGATCAGGCTCCAACCTTCGTACCCCGGCAGACTGCCTTGGTCAGTCAAGGTGTGAGTTTGCCTGCTATGACACCCAGGATCTCTGTCATTTTCTGACGAATGAGTATCAGGATGAGCTTCACCGCCCTGCATTCCCGTATAAATTCAAATTTAAATTTGACGGATGTCCCAACTGCTGTGTTGCATCAATTGCACGTTCTGATATGTCCTTTATCGGTACATGGAAAGATGACATCAGAATTGATCAGGATGCAGTGAATAAATATGTTGAAAATGATCCTGCATATCCACCTGAAGGCGGAGCACACAAAGGAAGCAGAGACTGGGGTGAGTTTGACATTGAAAAAGAGGTCATTGATCTCTGTCCCACACACTGCATGAAATTTGAGAATAAAAAACTTTACATTGATGATGCAAACTGCACACGCTGCATGCACTGCATAAATGTAATGCCAAGGGCTTTAAAACCAGGCAAGGAAACAGGATGTTCAATTCTCATAGGTGCAAAGGCGCCTATCCTTGACGGCGCACAGATGGGATCACTTCTTGTTCCTTTTATGCCGGTTAACGCAGAAAATGACTACGAAGAGATTACTGATCTTATTGATAAAATTTGGGACTGGTGGATGGAAGAGGCCAAGAACCGAGAAAGAGTTGGCGAGCTTCTCAAACGCCAGGGCTTCCAGAAACTGCTTGAGGTTACAGAACTTAAAGCACTGCCACAGCATGTCCAATACCCCAGGGAGAACCCCTATGTCTTCTGGAGAGAAGATGAAGTACCCGGCGGTTTTACCCGTGACATTAAAGAATTCAGAAAATTTCATCAGAGATAAGGAGGGAGAATAACAATGGCATTTATATCATCCGGTTATAATCCGGACAAACCGATGGAGAACAGGATTACGGACATCGGCCCAAGAAAATATGATGAATTTTATCCTTCTGTAATTGCAAAGAATAAAGGCAAATGGGCATATCACGAGATCCTTGAGCCTGGCGTGCTTGTACATGTTGCAGAATCAGGAGATGAGGTTTATACCGTCAGGGTTGGCGGCGCTCGTTTCATGAGTACAACCCATATTGAAGAGATCTGCCAGATTGCTGACAAGCACTGTGACGGACATCTTCGTTTTACAACAAGAAACAATATTGAGTTCATGGTGGATTCCAAGGATAAAGTGGAACCCCTTAAGAATGATCTCAAAAGCAGAAAATTTGCCGGCGGCAGTTTGAAATTCCCCATTGGCGGCACAGGCGCAGGTATCACAAATATCGTGCATACCCAGGGCTGGATTCATTGCCATACACCTGCAACAGATGCTTCCGGTACAGTAAAATCAACAATGGATGCACTGTTCAGTGATTTCCAGGATATGAGACTTCCTGCGCATTTAAGGGTTTCCATGGCATGCTGCCTGAA
Organism: Desulfobacteraceae bacterium; assembly: GCA_015493575.1. Taxonomy (GTDB): domain Bacteria; phylum Desulfobacterota; class Desulfobacteria; order Desulfobacterales; family Desulfobacteraceae; genus WGCX01. Next base: position 4,285 of record WGCX01000089.1, read on the forward strand.
TATGTGCGGCGCTGTTCACTGCTCTGATATCGCAATCCTCGGTTATCACAGAAAACCGCCGATGATTGATCATGAATACCTTGATAAAATGTGCGAGCTTCCCCTTGCTGTTGCGGCATGCCCGACTTCTGCAATTAAACCGGCCAAGGTTAAACTGGAAGACGGAACAGAAGTTAAATCAGTTGCCGTAAATAAAGACAGGTGTATGTTCTGCGGTAACTGCTACACAATGTGTCCGTCCATGCCCCTTGCAGATGCTGAAGGTGACGGTATTGTTCTCATGGCAGGTGGAAAGATTTCCAACACAAGAAGCATGCCCAAGTTTTCCAAGGTTGTTGTGGCATTTATCCCCAATGAAACACCAAGATGGCCGACCATGACAGAGACCATTAAAAGAATGGTTGAAGTTTATGCTAAAAACGCCAATAAATACGAGCGTTTTGGAGAATGGGCAGAAAGAATCGGATGGGAAAAATTCTTTGAGGTGTGTGAGCTTGATTTTACCCATCATCTTATTGATGATTTCCGTCAGCAGGCATACAGCTCATGGCGCCAGAGCACTCAGTTCAAGTTCTGATTTTTTTTGCAGCTTTAACTGAAATTTTAGTATAATATGATAAACAGCCGGAGCGCAAATATGGGCACTCCGGCTGTTATCTTTTAATGGATAAGATAATGGACAGGGAGTAAAAATCATGAGCGATCTTTTAAATGACAAAGAAGCGGCAACCAAAGCTGTTGTTGATTTTATCAAAGCGAAATCAAAAACAAAGTCAAAATTTTATTTTAAAGATTTTGCCAAGGTGTTTCCCGATGATAAGCTGAGGGCCATAAAAAAAGTTATTAACCAGATGGTTAAGGACGAAGTTCTTGAATACTGGTCAAGCGGGAGTACCACCATGTATGGTCTTGCAGGTCAGGGAAAACAGCACGCATCCGAGGGCGAAGAGTGATTTGAACTTAATTTTTTGGATTTGACTGCTGTTATATATTGACATGTGTAACAAATTTTGACAGGGTCAGGCTTTCCTTATCATGCCTTTTTTTTCTGTTTCTACCGGATTTTGATAAAGGCACGATAAAAAGAGCCTGACCTGTCTGTTTGATAATTTTTTAAGATAGATATTACAATTTAAAAAGAATATTGCGGTTACACCATGCATCAGACAAAAAGTGTTCCCGGGCTGATAATAGCAGGATTGAGCGGAGGCTCCGGGAAAACGATCATATCCCTCGGTATAACAGCTGCCTGGAAAGACCTCGATATAAAAGTCGCATCTTTTAAAAAAGGGCCTGATTATATTGATGCGGGCTGGCTTGCAAAGGCAGCTGGCAGGTCCTGTTATAACCTTGATACTTACCTTTGTGCCTCATCCGAGGTTAGAAACTCATTTGAAAAATATTCAATAGACTCAGATATCGTGCTTGTTGAAGGAAACAGAGGCCTTTATGACGGCATAGATACAGATGGGAAAACAAGTACAGCTGAAATAGCAAAATTATTGAATCTACCGGTTTTGCTTGTGCTGGACTGTACGAAATCCACCCGCACCATGGCTGCCCTTGTGATGGGGTGCATGCATTTTGACCCTGAACTTGATATTATGGGGGTTGTACTTAACCGGGTTGCAGGAAAAAGGCATGAGGGCAAGGTAAGGGATAATATAAAAAAATTCTGTAAAATTCCTGTTTTTGGTGCTGTTCCAAAGCTTACTGGAAAAAACTTCCCCGAGAGACATATGGGGCTTGTACCCTATGTTGAAAATTCTCTTGCTTCGGCTTCCATTGCAGGTGCTGCAAAGATTGCAAATAAGCATATTGATCTTTATGGTATTTACAGTGCCTGCAAACTAAGGGTTGGCAAAATAAAAGATGACGATGGTGTTATGGCCGGGAATGTGATTGGGAAACATAAAAAAAAGCCCGCATGCAAATCATGTGTAATCGGGGTTATCAGGGATTCAGCATTTCAGTTTTATTATCCCGATAACCTTAAAGCCCTTGAGGAAAAAGGCGCAAAGCTCAAATTCATAAGCCCTTTAAGGGAAAATTTTATCCCGCCTGTTGATGCCATCTATATGGGAGGGGGGTTTCCCGAAACCCACGCCAGAGAACTTGCAGCGAATAAAGCCTTTCGTGAAAATCTTAAACATCTTGCTGAAAAAGGACTGCCGGTTTACGCAGAATGTGGAGGATTGATATTCCTTGGAAAAAATATGAACCTTGACGGTGAGGTGTTTCCAATGACAGGGATATTGCCGGTGAGTTTTGGTCTTTCAAAAAGACCTGTGGGACATGGATATACAAAGGTGAGAGTTGTTAATAAAAATCCATTCTATGAAATTGGGGAAATCATTAAAGGCCATGAGTTCAGGTACTCGTCAATTATTGATATCGAATACCACAGGGATGATATGGCTTTTGCCATGGAAAGGGGAAAGGGAATCATAGATAAAATGGATGGGTTCTGCAGATACAACGTACTTGGGACCTATACCCATATTATGGCTGCGGCCACTCCTTCCTGGGCAGAGTCAATTGTAAAAAAAGCCATCCAGTATAAACGCCATGAGGCGGCTGCTCTGATATAACGGCCATGAGGCCTATCTGAACAACGTTCCAGCGCCTCAAAAAATCAAAGATTTTGACGAACATGGAAAGAGCATTTGTGACTCTGTCAAATTAAAAAAAGGCTTTGCCCAGATCAAACGGGCAAAGCCTTTTTAAGTTTTAACGTTTTTTTAGATTTTATTTCTTCTTTTTTCTCTTCTTCTTAGCATGGCATTGTCTACATGATGTGGGGGCAGGACCCTTCACCTTACCGGTTTTCTTTTTGTTAAAAGCCTTGTGGCAGCTTTTGCAGTTCTCATGCATTGCATACTCATAATACTTTTTGATTTTCTCTTTTTTGGAGAGTTTCTCACCTCTCACTCTCTTAGTGGCCTTGTGACATGTTATACAGGGCTTAACGTCATCGGTCAGCTTAAGATTGTTCAGAGGTTTGTGGTTTGCATCATGATGGCATTCACCGCAATTGAGTTTAAATTCTTCAATGTGCTTTTTGTGTGGAAACGCCACAGGCCCTTTTCTATGCTTTTTAAATGCTTTTTCGTACAGATGCATCGTATCGGGAGGCGCTGTCCCTGCATAAATTCCTGTGGAAGCAAAGAGAAGAGCTACACCAATGGTAACCAGCAGAATTAATAATTTTTTGCTCATAATTACTCACACTCCATTAATCGTTAATAATTTGACTCACTCTAACCGTTTTATAAATAAACAGCATTTTCACTGCTGTTTCAGCGCTTCACAACGAACCGGTCAGCTTTACAAGATGAGGTTTTATATGAGGTAATTTATATGTGGTAATAACGAGACGTCCGGAATACGCAATTTTCGTTATGTTATATTCCGTAGGCTTTATCATGGGGCCCGAGCAGAACGAACTTGATGGTCTTGTCTGGTGTTTCCTGGCAATCCAAGCATGCCACGACGGTATTGTCGCCTTTTTTCCGGCACACTTCGCAATATAGATAGATGATGATGAAATTGCGTTTCACCGGACATGAATAAAACCCCTGCCAGTTACCTTGCAACGGTTCGCCAATGGCAATTGGGTTTTCAATGATCATATCAACCTTTTTTTTAACCAGTTTTTTTATCGAGGTGTACTTTTTAACGGCCTTCAGGAAAGCTGTTTCAAATCGGGTTTCCATCAGTCCCCGAAGACTTCATCGTATGAATGCCACTGTGCGGTACCGGCGCGCAGTTTGACCAGGGCATCTTCCATGGCTTGCGTAAAGGCCGGATGAACAAGAATTTCTTCCATATATCCGCCCTCGACGCGCCTCTTAAGGGCCAGCAGATATTGCGTGACAATATCCGTAATCGACGTGCGATTTTCAGTGGCAAAAATTTTGGCAAACTCGGCAAGATCCTGATCGATACTGACATTTAGACGGGTTTTGGGCATAACAAACCTCCTTGACATTTGCTCCTTTTATATATACGCATAGCAGAAACAAATGTCAAGCGTGATAAGCCGA
>WGCX01000090.1 GCA_015493575.1 Desulfobacteraceae bacterium
TTTTAATGTCAAGTAAAATCTAAAGCGGGCAATGCCCGCAACCCAATTTACCTCTCCCCAAGTCCTTGTTTTTTGTGACAAAAATCGAGGAGTAGGCACTACTATAAAACTCACCCCATCAATAAAGTCAATGAATATAAGACTTTTACGATGCAGGATGCTAAACGAAATGTTTATAAGAAAGAGCTCTCTTTTGACGGAGTAACTGATGCTCTTTTTATGTTCGTTGAGAGGCGCTGTAACGCAGTTGAAATCCGCCTCATGGCGGTTATATACAACGGCCATGAGGCCGGACCGGATTTACCCTGATTTGACTGAATTCCGCCTGCAGCACAGTATAAATTATTTCTGTAACTTTTTAGTAACCTTTCTATGATAAAGAAAATAAGGTATAAATGTTTTTTGTCATTTCTGAGGCATTTTGGGGTATTATTGTAATAAAATGTCCGGATTGTATTTTGTAAATATTATAATAAAAGGAGCATACCTATGAATGTAACACGGCGAAAGTTCATACAGATTTCCGGAGCTACTGCTACCGGTCTTGCTGTGGCAAGCCTGGGCTTTAATCTTAAGCCTGCAAAGGCACATGCCTCAATGCTGAAGACGAAATATGCAAGGGAAACAACAACCATCTGCTGTTATTGTGCAGTTGGCTGCGGCGCCATTGTGCATACAAGCAAAAAAGGCGACGGAAGGGTAATGAATATTGAAGGTGACCCGGATCATGTCATCAACCGGGGGTCTTTATGTTCCAAAGGATCGGCCTTAAGTCAGCTGACGGAAAATAAAAACAGACTGACAGAGCCCATGTACAGGGCGCCCTATTCCAAAGAATGGAAAAAAGTGTCCTGGGACTGGGCACTTGATCAAATTGCAGAACGTACAAAAAAAACCCGTGATGCTGATTTTACCAAAACAAATTCAAAGGGCCAGGTTGTCAACCGTACAACAACTATTGCATCGGTGGGCAGTGCGGCCATTGATAACGAAGAATGCTGGATTTATCAGGGATTATTGAGAGCGCTTGGCCTTGTTTATATAGAACACCAGGCCAGGATCTGACACAGCGCAACTGTAGCGGCTCTGGCAGAGTCGTTTGGACGCGGTGCAATGACAAATCACTGGATAGATATAAAAAACAGTGACTGTATTCTCATCATGGGCAGCAATGCAGCTGAAAACCATCCCATCTCATTTAAATACGTTACAAAAGCCATGGAAAAAGGTGCTAAACTCATCAGCGTTGATCCCCGCTTCACAAGGACTTCATCAAAAGCTGATATTTACACTGCCCTGCGCTCCGGAACCGATATCGCCTTTCTTGGCGGCATGATAAATTATATCATTGATAAAAAACTTTACAACAGGGAATATGCGGCAAACTATACAAATGCCTCTTTTATTCTTGGGAAAAATTACGGTTTTAAAGACGGCCTGTTCGCAGGCTACCATAAAAACAGTACAGGCCCTGCAATGGGAAAATATGACAAATCAAAATGGGCCTTTGCAACGGATTCCAAAGGGATTCCCCTGAGGGATTTAAGCCTGAAAAATAAACGCTGTGTTTTTCAGCTTTTAAAAAAACACTACAGCCGTTATTCCCTTGACAAAGTCTCAAAAATCACGGGCACACCCAGAAAAGATCTTCTAAAGGTTTATGAAACCTATGCAGCAACAGGGGCACGGGGTAAAGCCGGGACCATAATGTATGCCATGGGATGGACCCAGCATACCGTAGGTACCCAGAATATCCGCACAATGGCCATGATCCAGCTTCTTCTCGGTAACATGGGTGTTGCAGGCGGAGGTGTTAATGCACTCCGCGGTGAATCCAATGTCCAGGGTTCAACGGACCATTGCCTTTTATGGCATATCTGGCCGGGCTATCTTAAAACTCCAAGATCGTCCAATGACTCCCTTGCAGCGTATAATAAAAAATGGACACCCCATAGTAATGATCCCATGTCTGCCAACTGGTGGCAGAATTATCCAAAATACACGGTGAGCATGCTCAAATCTTTCTTTGGTGCAAATGCCACAAAATACAATGATTTCGGGTATTCATGGCTTCCAAAAGTTGACGACGGGGTTGCATATTCCTGGTTTGATATTTTTGATGACATGTATAAAGGTAAAATCCATGGATTTTTTGCCTGGGGTCAGAATCCTGCATGCTCAGGTTCAAATGCCAACAAGGTTCGTGAATCCCTTAAAAATCTTGACTGGATGGTTAATGTCAATGTTTTTGATAATGAGACAGGATCATTCTGGAAGGCTCCGGGAAATGATCCCACTAAAATCAAAACAGAAGTGTTTATGCTGCCTGCAGCTGTTTCAGTTGAAAAAGAAGGCAGTATCACCAATTCAGGACGTTGGATGCAATGGCGTTATCAGGGGCCAAAACCACTTGGCAACAGCCGTCCCGACGGTGATATCATGATGGATCTTGGTCATCGCATTAAAAAGTTATACAGAAACGGCGGGGTTTTTCCTGAACCGATCCGCAATCTGAAATGGGATTATGATACAGAAGGTAAATATGATCCCCACAAAGTTGCAAAAGAAATAAACGGTTATTTTATAAAAGATGTAACGATCAAGGGTAAAAATTTCAAAAAAGGTACCCTTGTTCCAAGTTTTGCATATCTTAAAGACGATGGTTCAACCTCTTCGGGCAACTGGCTGTACTGTAATAGTTACACTGAAAAAGGAAATATGGCTGCGAGAAGAAGCAAAAAAGATGCTGTAAACAATATAGGGCTGTATCCTGAATTTTCATGGTGCTGGCCAGTTAACAGAAGGATAATTTACAACCGCGCTTCCGTTGATCTTAAGGGACAGCCCTGGGATAAAAAAGACTGGGTTGTAAAATTTGCAGGTAATGAAGAGGGCGGTAAATGGGTTTCCAAAAAATGGATCGGTGATGTTCCCGACGGCGGATGGTATCCAATGGAGAATCCCGACGGTACAAAACGCAGTGATTCCAAATATCCTTTTATCATGCGTAAAAACGGATTCGGCCAGATCTTTGGCCCCGGTCGTGCTGACGGGCCTTTTCCTGAACATTATGAACCACTTGAAAGTCCGGTTGCAAAAAATTTCCTCAATGCACAGCGAATCAACCCTGCAGCTGTTGTCTATACCACAAAAGCTGATAAATATGCCACTGATAATCCTCAATTCCCAATTGTGGGAACCACCTACCGGGTATCGGAACACTGGCAGACAGGTGTATTATCAAGACCTGTTCCATGGCTCATGGAAATGCAGCCCCAGGTTTTTGTTGAAATGAGCGAAGAACTTGCAAAACTTAAAAGAATCAAAAACGGAGAACGCGTAAAGGTATACGGCATCCGGGGAGAGCTGGAATGTACAGCCATTGTAACAAAGCGTTTCAGGCCATTTAATATTGGAGGAAAAACAGTCCACCAGGTTGGTCTGCCATGGCATTACGGCTGGCGCTGGCCTGTAACCGGAACTGAAGAAAGTGCCAATCTGCTAACGCCTCCGGCTGGTGACGCAAATACCCGGATTCCAGAAACCAAGGCATTTATGGTTAATGTCACAAAATTATAAAAGGAGGTGATTCAAGTGAGTAAATCATTTTTCATAGATACTACAGTTTGCACAGCATGCAGAGGATGCCAGGTGGCCTGTAAGCAGTGGCATGACCTTCCCGCAGAAAAAACAACCAACCGGGGCTCATATCAGAACCCCCCGGATCTTTCCTTTACAACATATAAGCTTGTAAGATTTCAGGAGCAGGTTATCGACGGTAAATTGAAATGGCTGTTTTTTCCTGAACAATGCCGCCATTGTATTGATCCTCCATGCCTTGATACTGCCGATGACCCAACGGCAATTTTCAAAGATCCGGCAACAGGAGCTGTAATTTATACCAAAAACACAAAAAACCTTGATGCAGATGCCATTATTGAAGCATGCCCTTATAATGTACCAAGAAAAGCTGCCGACGGTACTCTTGCTAAATGCGACATGTGCCTTGACAGAGTACAGAACGGCGAAGAACCGGCCTGTGTTAAAACCTGTCCCTCGGGTGCCATGCATTTTGGAGAAAGTGCCGATATGATGGCCCTTGCTAAAAAAAGACTTGCCGAGGTAAAAGCAAAATATCCAAAAGCAAAACTACTCGATCCTGAAGATATTCAGGTCATTTACCTTACCGCCTATGATCCGGCGTTGTACTATGAAAATGCCGTAGCTTCCGTAACAAGGCCAAGAGGCATGACAAGGCAGGCAGCTTTAAGCAAAATGTTCAAACCGTTTACTGCTGCTGCAAAGGAACTTGCAGGATAGACATCAGTTTTTTCCATAAAACTGAAATATAAAACTTTTAAGGGGGAGAATAAAGTTGTTCTTCCCCTTTTTTCCTGATAACTTCCATGAGGCAGAACTGAACTGCGTTACACTGCATCTCAACGAAAATAGAAAGAGTATTTGTTACGCTGTCAAAAATGAGCTCTTTCTTATAACGGCCATGATGCGCTGCATCACAACAAAAATTGAAAGTTAAATTTTAAAAAAACAGAATGGTTCTACCATTCTGTAACTTA
>WGCX01000091.1 GCA_015493575.1 Desulfobacteraceae bacterium
ACTCCCGACCGGTGGTATGATCGGCAAAACGGCAAGGGAACATTGCGCATGACATCGTTTACCCTGCAAGCTCGGGCAAGCACTAAAAAAAGAATCGGGCGGCTAATAGCCGATAAAAAACAGAAACACGAAAACGGTAAGCTGGAATGTTGTGCATAATCAACTGCTTAATACAGCGGATTGAAGAGATTATAACGGCTAAAATATTTAGAGCGGGAAGATGAAAAAATGTGTGGAATATCAAGTTGAAATGACTGTGAGGTGGTCTTTCAGTCAGGCTTGGTGAATGTTGAGTAATGGAGGGTGGTGCCAATGAAATGAAAGCTGTTTGGCCAGAGAGAATAGGCTGATAATAGTTTTTTCGGCATAGCCGATTTTTAAAATTAAACTGTTATTAGTTAGCGCTAATTATTAACTGGCAATTTTTTGCCGCAAATCTTGGAGAATTATCATGAGAGCGCCAAGCGAAGCTGGTGCAAACAAGTTGGACGTACATTAACGCAGTCCAAGAACTGCAAAAGAGTATAATCCAACCTAGGTAAAGTCTAACCAACAGCCTAGAACGGAACCTCGCATATGGTAAGGTAACAAGCCATGTGGTGCCGAGGGAAAGGCAGTCTGTCAGCCACAATGCGTAATGTCAGCGTGAAGGTGTACAGCCCCGAAATAAATTTATCGTTCCAAAAGGACTAGGATTTTCATTTATCTGAAGTCGGAACTGTCATATACGTAAAAGGTGAGTATATGACAGCATGGCGGGGTCTAAGTCCGTAGCGGGCAGACATAAAAGGTTTGTATCGGAACTTGGGAGATCCAAAGAGTTTCAATAAAGCTGTAGAAGAGCATAACAAAATGCAATGACACAGTATGTCTCTTTGGAAGTCGGATCAGTTCATAGTAGAGGAGTAAACAGGGTAACTCCTGTTGAGGGCATTAAAGCCCACTCGAAGGGACTGACAGTATAATGTAAAGAGAAAGCATAAATTATGCCATACACAGAAATGGGTACAACAGAATTGAAACTTACTCTTATAGCAGGACATGCTAAAAGAGACCACAATATGCAGTTTACGAGCCTTGCTCATCTACTGGATAGGGAGTTTCTTACGCAATGCTTTTACAGTCTTGCCAGAAACAAGGCTAAAGGAGTAGACAATGTAGGATGGAAAGAGTACGAAACAAATTTGATGGACAATCTGGATGATTTAATCACAAGGCTGAAAACAAAGCAATATAAGCCGCTTCCAGCTCGTCGAGTATATATACCAAAAGACGGCAAGAAAAAACGTCCGTTGGGTATATCTGCAATCGAAAACAAGATTGTTGAAAAGGGCGTAAAAACGATACTGGAAAGTATCTATGAGCAGGATTTTAGTGATAGATCTTATGGATTTCGACCAAATTTAAACTGTCATCAAGCTTTGAACGAACTAGATGACCAGATTATGAGAAACCCGATAAATCACATAGTAGAAGCAGACATAACAGGATTCTTTGATAATGTATCACACGAATTGTTGATGAATTTTCTGAAAATCAGAATAAAAGACAAATCAATGTTGCATTTAATAAGGAAATTTTTAAAAGCTGGATATGTCGATGACAAATTGTTAGTCAAGACGACAAAGGGAACCCCACAGGGTAGTATCTTAAGTCCGATTCTTGCCAATGTGTTTTTACACTATGTGCTTGATAAATGGTTTGAACAAACAGTGAAAAATCATATAAGGGGGTATTGTGAACTGATCAGATATGCTGATGATTTTGTATGCGTAGTTCAATATGCGGATGATGCGGAGCGTATAGAAAAAGCCCTGCAACACCGATTCAATAGATTTGAATTAGAGCTGCACCCTGAAAAAAGCCGAAAATTTAGTTTTGGGCGGTTTGAAAGGAGAAACGCTAAGCAACAAAATCGACGGGCAAATACTTTTGAGTTTCTCGGATTTACGCATTTTTGCGATAAAACCAGAAGAGGCTATTTTAAAGTTGGCCGAAAAACAAGCAAAAAGAAATTCGTGAAGAAATGCAAAGATATGACAGACTGGTTGAAAAGTGTTAGAAATTTGGCAAAGCCGAAAGAATGGTGGGAAACTTTAAGGAGTAAACTTAGAGGACATTTTCAGTATTATGGAGTAAGCGGTAACTATAAAAGCATCGAAGCCTTTTATAAACACACCATAAGGGTACTGCACAAATGGCTGAATAGAAGAAGCCAAAAGCACAGTATGTCGTGGGCTAACTTCAATAAATATCTCAAGTGTTATCCCATTCCTCAACCTAAAATCGTACACAATTTTTATACATTGTCAATGTAATGGGAATTATACTGAAGAGCCGGATGTGGGAAATCTGCAAGTCCGGTTCTGTGAGGGGCATTGAAGTTCTTCACATATTTTATTATAAATACAAAGTTATAAAGAAAAAAAATAAGGAGAATCATATTATGCCTACTCGACAAAATATTGATTTCAGTGATCTTTTGACAATGCGTAAGGGCTCCGAGCAACTAACTATGGGTTCGGGAAAGTCTGAGATCTGTCCTATTTTATCCTCGGACGAATGGGAACAAAAAGCATCTGCTCTGCGAGAAATCTATAAAATGACTCTAGGAAGACAACCGTATGGAATTGTTGATTTAGATGTGGAAATTATAGAGGAAACGGATAAAGGAACTTACCTAAAGCGGAAAATAGCTTATAATACTGGGCCGAAGGAACGAATAACAGCCTATATGCTTATTCCTAAAGAGCGTCCTCGCCAATGCCCTGCTGTGCTCTGTCTGCATCAGACGACGCAATTCGGTAAAGAACAGGTGATCGGCAATGATCCTTCGCCTAACGGCGATGATTTTGCTTATGCACTTCATTTGGTTAAACTAGGGTTTATCACTTTTTCATATGATCTTTTGAGTGCCGGAGAACGCTGTTATTCTGGGCGAAAGTCATTTGACACAGCACCTTTTTATGAGCAATATCCACATTGGTCAGTTCGTGGAAAAGATATTTATGATGCTGTCTCTTATA
>WGCX01000092.1 GCA_015493575.1 Desulfobacteraceae bacterium
ACTCGATTATCAAGTTTTTTAAATGAAATTTTTCCAAAAAGGGGGTCAGGCTTTTCTTATTCGTTGTTATCAAACTATAAATATATGTTAACCTCAAAAATTGAGATAATGACAATAAGGAAAGCCTGACCCTCTTAAATCTTTAATGTTCGATAAAAATTTGATAATCGAGTATTAAGGATTAAAAAATTATTTTACGGAAAGTGTGCCTGTTGAATGGTATGCCTGTTGAAAAAAAATCTTAGGGATATGGAAAATGCTTAGAAAATTTAAAACCGATGCAGGTGAATTTACTCTTCGAAGGTACGAAAAAAAAGATGAAAAGAATGTTCTTGAATTATGGAGAGCTGCCTTTAACAATGAGATGAGCCTGGCCATGTGGAGATGGAAGTATATTGATAATCCTTATATGGAAAATCTTCTTTTGTGTGAATCTGAAAAAGGTGAAATCCTTGTCCTTTACGGCGGAATTCCTTATAAAGCTCACAGACAGGGTAAATCTGTTATAATTGTTCAGCTTATGGATATTATGAGTCATCCCGATGTCAGGGGTAAAGGGCTGTTTGTCAGATCAGGTCAGGCTTTTTTTGATTTTTTTTGTGAAAAAGGGGATGCTGAGCTTTTGTACGGTTTTCCCGGTGCTTTCCATTTTGATCTGGGGCGCAGAATACTTGAGTACTTTCCTCTTGCAGCTAAAGTCGCATATCTAAAGGTCAATACGGAAAAACTTGCGGCCCCAAAAAAGTTTTCTCTTAACAGATTGGAAAAAATTGAAAAACCTGGAGATGAATTTAACAGGCTATGGTTGCGATGCAGAAAAGATTATCCATATTCCGTTGTCAGGGATTTTGAATTTATAAAATGGCGTTTTTTCAGCCATCCCGAGAAAAAATATGAACTGTGGTGCTTAAAAGGGAAAATATCAGGGAAAATTAAAGGTTATGCTGTTATTTCAATTTCCAATGGCACTGCATGTCTTGTGGATATGCTTTGCCGGAATTCAGCAAAAGAGATAAAGATTATTTTCTCAGAACTTGGAACAATGCTTAAACTGAGGGGAATATTATATATCCATACATGGCTTCCCGGGACTCATTTTTTAAAGAATGCCGCTATTTTGGCTGGTTTTGAAAATTATGGGGAACCTCTCGGGATAATCGCAACTGTGAGACGGTTTGATCATTCTCCCGATCTTTCATGGATAGATGAGAATTTGTTTTATACAATGGCCGATGCGGATATTTTTTAAAATTAAATATTTTTTAAAATTTACAACTATATGATCAGTCATGTGAATAATGGTGAATATATTTACAGTGACATTAATGATACCTTTTTTTGTAACCGTCATTTTAATACCAGCCTTTGTTATGCCACGTCTCCTGTCCTGGTCTGATGTTAAAAAAAATTTTGAGGATATTTAGTGATACAAACAATAGTACAGGCAATTTTATTGATATTTAAGCCGGTTACTTCTGCAGTTAACAGATTTAATCTGTTAAGGGAGTTTACAATAAGGGAAATCAGGGGGAGATTTGCAGGTTCTTTTGCAGGAGTTTTGTGGACGTTGATAAATCCCGTTGTTAATATCTGTATATATATTTTTATATTCTCCCTTGTCCTTAGAATACGTGTTACGGTTGAAGACACCGGAACAGACAGCTTTGCTCTTTTTTTTCTGACCGGTTTTTTCCCCTGGTTGTTTTTTGCAGATGCTTTATCCAAGGCATCGGGGGTTATGGTTGGTAACGCAGGACTTATTACCAGGGTTGTTTTTCCTGTGGAAATTCTTCCCATGGCAAGTGTCAGCTCTGTTTTTATTACCAATGGAATTGGATTTTTTATTTTTTTGATTTACCTTGGTTTTCAAACCGGTTTTCATGTGATATGGCTTTGTCTTTTTTTGTTATTGATTCTTCAATGTTTTTTTGTAATGGGGATCGTAAATCTGTTTTCCGCTGTATGTGTGTTCATAAGAGATATGACAGAACTTCTGCCGATTATTGTCATGGTCTGGTTTTATGCATCTCCCGTTATTTATCCGGTATCAATGGTTCCTCAATCATTTCATTTCGTAATGTTTTTAAATCCCATGACTGAATTTGTCATTCTCTACAGAAAAGTTTTGCTGATGAACACCATTGATACAGGTCTGATTTTTAACGTTGCCATTGTATCTTTTGTTACTTATGGAATCGGCACATGGATATTTATGCGGCTTAAACATGCCTTTGGCGATGTGTTGTGATGATATGTACTGCAGTACAGGAGTGAACATAGATGTTTAGAATTAATATTCGGAATGTAAGCAAAGAGTACAAAATATATGCAAAACCGCATGACAGGTTAGTGGAAATTCTGTTAAGAAAGCCAAAACACAAGGTTTTTAAAGTGCTTGAAGATATATCTTTTTATATCGGTATTGGCCAGTCTCTTGGAATAATTGGTGATAATGGAGCAGGTAAATCCACATTGCTGAAACTGATCGCTGGAACTGTTCAGCCCACCAGCGGAATCATTGAAATGAACGGAAGAGTTGCAGCTCTTCTTGAACTTGGAGCTGGGTTCCATCCGGAATTTTCAGGTCGTCAGAATATTTATCTTAATGCTTCACTTCTCGGTATCTCACAGGAAGAGATAAAACAGAAAGAAAATGAAATAATAGCATTTGCCGAATTGGAGCAGTTCATTGACAGGCCGGTGCGTACATATTCTTCAGGAATGTATGTAAGGCTTGGCTTTTCCATTGCAACCATGGTCGATCCCGATATACTTATTATTGATGAAGCTCTTTCCGTCGGTGATATGGCATTTCAGAAAAAATGTTTGAAACGTATGAATCGTTTTAAAGAGCAGGGCAGGACAATGCTTTTCTGCAGTCATTCCATGTATCATGTTCAGGAATTGTGTGAAAAGGTTATCTGGCTTGAAAACGGCAGGATAAAAAAAGCCGGTAAATGTGATGAGATTGTTGGATTGTATGAAGATTTCTGTAATCAAAAAAAAGACAGTGATGTGAATGGAACTGATAAATCCAGGATCGTAGAAACAGCTGAAAAAGACTGTAGAATTATTTCATTTACCATGAAAGCGGATGATGGTACCGATATTGAAGAAATTGATCCTTTAAAAACAACAATTCTTGAAATGCAGGTGGAAATTCTTACTGACAGGCAAATTCCGAATTTTGGTTTTGCCATTATGACAACAGATGAGGAAATCGTTGCTGCAGGCTTGACAAATTACGACAGCATTAAGTGCGGGCCATATTCTGCCGGACAGGTAATTGTTGTGCGCTATGTAATAGATTTTCTGCCTTTACGTGCAGGTTCATTTATGTTAATGGGCGCAGTTTCAGATACAACAGGTCTGCTTTGGTATGAGAGCAGCACTCTGGGCCCTTTTAACGTAGTTGCGGGAAAAGGTCTGGGAAGAATTGCCCTTAATGGCTCATGGGAAGTACTTGAAAATTAAGGATAAAAATTAAAGGATGAAATATGATTATTCCGGTTAATGTGATTCTGGAAACAAGCGCTTTATGTAATGTCTCCTGTCTCGGATGCGCTCTGCACGGGCCTGAAAGTTTTGTTAAACGCCCCTTTGGAAATATGAAAAAAAAAATATGGGAGCCTGCCATAAGGGAAATCGGATCATGGGATAAAAAAATCGCCCTTACAGTACATGGAGGCGGAGAACCTCTGCTGAATCCTGAGCTTAAGGATATTATCCTTTTTGCCAAAACATTTTCCAATATTGATATTGGTTTTTTAACAAATGGAATGCTGTTGGATGAGGCGTGGGCAGATTTCATTATTGATGTTGAGCTTGACTGGATTGCATTGAGTATTGACGGGGTGCTGCCTGAGACCCATGATATTATAAGAAATCATTCTGACCTTGTCCGGGTGGAAAAAAATCTAAATACTCTTTTAAAACTTAAGAAGCGCAAAGGAGCTGTTTTCCCCAATGTTAAACTTAATATGGTTGCATATGATCAGATAATGGACCAGCGGGATGCTTTTGTTGAAAAATGGATTGATAAAGTTGAGTGTGTAATGGTTTCAAATTACAGGAATCCGCCAAGCAGTAAAAGATGGCCTGGTGTTCCTGACAAAAGAGAACCGTGCAGCCTTTTGTGGTCACAGATGGTGGTTGCATGGGACGGCCGCCTCGGGCTCTGTTGTGAAGATTTTAATATTGATTTTTCTCCCGGCAGAATAGGGGAAGAAGCAGGATTGCTTGAGCTGTGGAATGGAAGAGAATTTTCCAGGGTCAGAGAACTTCACAGCAAAGGCCTTTATGATAAGCATCCCATGTGTAAAATTTGTGATACCTGGGCAGAGGGTTATGCAGGAAAGGGCAGAGTGGATGCAAAAAAAGGATATCATATGATAGAATTGCCTTCCCAGACGGTTTTTATGAGAAATTGATTTTCAGGAAATTTTATGGACAATTACCCTTCAGCAGATCATGACCTTCTGCTTTTAAAACTTGGAATTCCTTCCAATGTTATGATCCTTGACGTTGGAGGCGGGGGAAATCCATTCAAGTATGCCGATGTAGTTGTTGACAGGGACTTTAATCCCGGAAACAGGCATAGAGACGGCTTTGATGCCTCATGGTATAAAGCCGATCATACCTGTATTCAGGCTGATATTGAGAATCTTCCATTTAAGGATAACGCCTTTGAGTTTGTAATCTGCATGCACGTACTTGAACATGTAAAGTCTCCTGCCAGAGCATGCGATGAATTGATGAGAGTTGGAAAGAAAGGTTTTCTTGAAACTCCAAGAAAATGGACAGAATATTATGCAGGTCATCCTGCTCATTTGTGGCTTGTTGATAAGAACAGAGAAACAATAATATTTGAACCTGTGACATATAATGATTCTCCGTTTATAAATTTTGCTCTGCCGCCTTTATGGGATTCAAAAGAACTTCAAAACAGGCTTTTTCATGGTTTCCCTGGTATTCCAAATGTTCAGCTTGCCTGGAGTGGTGAATTCAAGTACCGGGTTATCGGTAATCTGCCTGAAAAAGTTATGCAGGACGATTTTCTCGCTGAGAGGCATTATTGTTTTGCCAGGAATCTGCTTTTGTGGATGGGCGGTTTTGAAGATGGCGCTTTCCATGCAGGGCTTGCAGTACAGATGATCCCTGAATCGGATAAGTATCGAAAATTATCGGCATTCTATTTTGTTTTAACATGTGATTTGAAAAAGATTCTATCCGGAAATCTGAAATTAAAGTATGTTTGCTTTGCTCTGGTTTGCAGGATATTACGATTTTTTAACTTAAAAATGTTAAGATTGTATAGAAAGCTTTTGTCACAGCTCAATTTATGAAGTTATGGAATACTCCTTTCGAACTGTCTATTTTTTGTCTTTTTTTATTCTTCTGGTTGTTTTTTTTATTCGGTATCGGAGAGAGAACAGAGTCTGCACAGTGACTCTTGCCGTGATCGGTTACTGGATTTTAGCAACACTATTTTTTTACAAGGCGGTGTTGTATGGCTTTTGCCTTGTGCCTGGCGATGTTTTGTTTGGAGTTTATCCCTGGAAAGCATATGCCATTTCCAGCAATGCCCATAACCCGCTGCTCAGTGATGCTGTTTGTAATTGTTATCCATGGATGTCTTTTTTAAAATCCGCAATGGCAAAGGGGAAGCTCCCTTTTTGGAATTTTCATTCATACTGTGGCTCTCCCATGATGGCCAATCTTGCTTCAGCCCAGTTCAATCCCTTGAATTTTTTTCTTATATTTATGGATGTCCCTGATTTCAGCACCTGGCTTCCATTTCTGCGCCTTGTTATTTCAGGTACAGGCACTTTTTTATTTCTGCGTATATTGAAGGTCTCACCCATGTCTTCATTTTTCGGGGGAATTCTTTTCTGTTTTTGCGGGGTCAACATTGTATGGCTTTCCAATTATCCCAATATCAGCGTGGTGATGTTTCTGCCCTGGGTTATGATCTGTATGGAAAAAATTGCCACAGGTGAAGGATGGATCTGGTTTTTCTTGCTTGTTTTCTGTTCTGCTGTTCAATTTTTAGGAGGACATCCTGAATCATCTTTTCATCTTTACATATACGCCGGTACTTATTTTATCTACCGGCTTTATGTCCTTGGAAAATCCGGTATTGCTTTGAAGGATGTCTTTAAACGGGCGGCAGTTGTTTTATTTGCCGGATTTATTTCCGTGGGGCTTGTCTCTTTTCAACTTCTTCCGTTTTTGGAATATCTTCCCCATACCACTCGGTATTTTGAAATGATTAAACAGGGAAACAATGTTGCCGGGAGTTTTGGCTTTGTTCGTATTGTAAAACTTGTTTTGGGAACTTTGATCAATCCGGATTTTTTTGGTAATCCTGTGCACGGCAATTATTGGGCGTTTGCCAACTATAATGAGCAGGACACCTATTTTACTGTTGCAGGCCTTTTTTTGTGTCTCATTGGTATGGTGGGGAAAAAGTCCGGCAGGATAAAATTTTTTTTCATCGGTTCTGCGTTGTTTTTTTTCTGTATTGCAGTTCAGGTTCCCCTGATCCATGAAATTATCGAACATCTACCCGGTTTTTCCATGGCTGCCAATTATCGATTGATTTTTGTTGTTATTTTTTCCCTGGTGATTCTGGCTGGTTTCGGCATGGATGAATTGCGTTATGCCGGGGGCATCAAACCATCTTGTATCATGGGTATAATGGTTTTTCTGGGAACAGCTGCCATGATGATACATCTTTTTACCCTTCCTGCGGCAGCTATGATGGATTATCGACTTCAACGACTTGTAATTTTTTATCTGCTTCTTGCCGGGATTTCGGTTCTGTCCATGGCTACGAGGTATTCGCGAAAAATGATTTACTGGTTTCCTTTTCTCACCGTGCTTCTCATATCAGGTGATGTGGGTTATCACGGCATCAATTATAACACCTTTATGAAAAAGAAGGCTGTTTTCCCGCAGACCCCGCTTACCCGGTATCTTGCGAAACAGCAGGGGCATTTTCGGGTTATTGGATGGAAAGGGTGTCTGCTTGCAGGCACTGAGACTGTTTATGGGTATGATAGCATTATTGGATATGATCCCATGAAGATTTATGCCTATGAAAAAATTTTGACACTGATTAACGGGTCCTATAACCCTATATTCACCCCTGAAATTCAATCCCTGGATTCTGAATGGATAAATTTTCTCGGAGTTAAGTATATTGTAACCCCTCCCGGCCTTAAAGATGATCTTTTTTCATCCGATGGATTTGACTTGGTATATCACGGAAAGGATGGGCGTGTGTACATGGATAAAAAATCGTTTTCAATGGCTTTCTGGGCAGACAAAATTATCTCTGTGTCAGATCGTGATGATGCCTTTAATTTAATATCACGTAACAATTTTTCGCCTTTACGCTCAACTGTTCTGGAGACCGATAAAAACAGTTCGGCTTTCCTGACAGGACATCAAAATAAGCCGGCGGTTATTGAAAAAATGGAGGGTAATGAAATTAAGGTGCGAATCAATAACAGTTCCGGGTTACTTGTTTTAAGCCAGGTCTGGTTCCCGGGCTGGAAGGCTTATGTAAACGGAAACAGAAGAAGAATTTTAAGGGTTAATGCCACATTTATGGGAATTGTTGTCTTTCCCGGAGAAAAAGAGGTGAAGCTGGTATTTTGTCCTGATTCATTTAAAACGGGTGTGTGGATATCCTGTTGTTCCCTTGTCGTTTGCTTATTGTTTGGATGCTGGCTGGTGAGAAACGGTCATTTTTTATCAACAATATATCCCGGTCTTTTCTTTGTTTCATGGTAGATCATTGCAATATACTGTCCTATGATACCAAGGCTGATCATAATTACACTTCCCACAAAGAGCAGAAGCAGGATTACCGTTGTAAAGCCTTCCACTGCATGGCCGGTTAATTTCATAAAAAGAGCCTGAGCGCCCATGACAATACTTGCAGCAAAGGTTATCATACCAAGCAGTGTGACAGCCTGCATGGGGACAGATGAAAAGGAACATATGGCCATTATTCCCATTCTGGAAAGTTTTATCAGTGACCATCCCGAACTTCCTGAACTCCTCTGCTTAGGGGCGAAATAAACATTTTCTACCGGAAACCCAAACCACGGTATAAGCCCCCTGAAAAATTTCTGGTTTTCCGGAAGTTCAATATATTTTTCCACAACAGCTCTGTCGAGAAGTTTAAAATCGGTCTGGTTGGTTAAATCCGTTTCCGTGAGCATTTTCATCATAAAATAAAAAAAATTAACTGCAATTCTTTTGAAAAAATTTTCCTGCTGTCTGATTTTTTTAACTGCATTTACAACCTTTACTCCCTTTTTTTCCCACAGATAATACATTTGAGGAATCAATTCGGGAGGATGCTGAAGGTCAGAATCCATAGTAACAACAGTATCCCCGGTGCTATAACAAAGCCCTGCATTTAAAGCAGCTTCTTTGCCGAAATTTCTTGTCAGCCTGATGAGTTTTATTTTCGGCTCTGCTTTAATCGCTTCTTCAACTTTTTCAGATGTACCGTCACAGGAGCCGTCATCAACAATTATTATCTCATAGGTCTGAAATTTTTTTTTCAGAATAAAGTTTACCCTTTCAATCACTTCAACTATTCCTTCAGCCTCGTTATAAGCCGGAATCACAATAGATATCAAAGGTGTTTGTTGTTGTTCGCTTGTCAAATGTTCACCTCATAAAAATTTATGTTTTATTTCTTAAACTTCAATTTTTAAATACAGCGGTAATCATGACTGAAGGCAGAAGAATATTCAGATTTCCCAGACCGG
>WGCX01000093.1 GCA_015493575.1 Desulfobacteraceae bacterium
TTATAAATTCAGCAAATATGATATTAAACAATTAAAAAAAAGGTGTGATCACAAAAGATAAAATAACAAAAAAACTATATCACTTGACAATGAGAGCAGATATATTATTAATGCAGGAAGTGTCGGTCAGCCAGGGGATAAAAATTCAGGGGCAAAATATCTGATATGGGATTCAATTTCCGGTACAATTGAGCCACGACATGTCCCTTGCAGTAATGCAATAATTACAGACCTGCATTAGCAAAGATCAAAAAAAGCCGGTATTCCTGAAATGTATGCCAAAAAAATTATTAGGGAAGTTCCCTTATGATTCAATTATTAACATTAACCTGTGCATGAATAAAAAGACGTTTTTTGTCACAATCCGATTCTAAATAAATTTAATAATTACTGCATATATATTTAAATGTATGCTTTTGATTAAAATTTTATTTTTATCAGGGTTTTAACAGAAAAAAAAATTTCGTTCATACACCGACTTTTAATTTAATTTAAGGATATGAATAAAACAATGCATAAACTTTTAAATGAAACCGATGGAAAAAAAATAATGCTCCTCGGCAATGAAGCCATTGCAAGAGGTGCCATTGAAGCCGGAGTTGCATTTGCCACGACCTATCCCGGGACACCTTCTTCAGAAATTTCAACGAATCTGTTTCAGGTCTCCCATGAAACCGATCTGTATTTTGAGTACAGCACCAACGAAAAAGTTTCACTTGAGGTTGCTGCGGCTGCTGCCAACTCAGGCCTTCGCACCATGTGCATGATGAAGCACGTTGGATTAAATGTTGCAGCAGATCCCTTGATGACCCTTGCATACGTCGGTGTAAAAGCAGGCCTTGTCATACTAACTGCAGATGATCCCTTTATGTTCTCCAGCCAGAATGAACAGGATAACAGATACTATGGAAAACTTGCGGGTATTCCTGTAATGGAGCCGTCATCCGTTGCCGAGGCCAAGGAGATGACAATTGCAGCTTTTAAGCTTTCTGAAAAACTGCATGAACCTGTTCTTTTAAGGACAACAACAAGAATTAACCATTCCAGTGCGTTTGTAAGCTTTGGAAAAACTGAAAAAATTAAAACAAAAGGTGATTTTAAAAAAGATCCGTTTAACCAGGTGCCAGTTCCCGCAGTTGCAAGAAAACTTCATGTAAAGCTTTTAGAAAACCTTGCAGAGGCTGAAAAAATATCAGAGACTTCAGAACATAATTTTATCACAGGATCAGGCTCTTTTGGAATTATATGCAACGGAGTCAGTTATCTTTACGCAACAGATGCTGTGAAAGAGCTTGGCATAGTTGAAAAAATAAAAATTCTGCGTATCGGTCTTTCCCATCCAATGCCGGAAAAAATGATCATTGAATTTGCAAAGGGATGTGATAAAATTCTTATTATTGAAGAGGGCGAGCCCTTTATGGAAGAAAAAGTAAAATCCATTCTTCAGGAACAGGGCATTGTTATTCCTGTCCATGGTAAAGGTGAAAACTTTTTCTCCCGCCTTTATGAATTTGACCCTGCCATGGTAAAAAAAGTAATGGCGGATTATTTTGGCATTGATTATTCCCCGTCTGTTCCCGTTGATACATCAAAACTTCCTGAAATTCCCCAGCGCCCGCCAAATCTCTGCGCAGGATGTTCACACAGGGCAACCTTTTTTGAAGTAAAAAAAGCAGCACAGGAAATGGATACGATCTGTCCAACTGACATAGGTTGCTATACTCTGGGGTTTCTTCCCCCCCTTGGCATGGGAGATTTCCTCATATGCATGGGTGCTTCGGTGAGCAGTTCATGCGGTTTTTCAAAGGCAACGGATAAAAAGGTAATTTCTTTTATAGGGGATTCCACTTTTTTCCATTCAGGCATGACAGGCCTTGTTAATGCTGTATTTAACAACCACAATTTTACTCTTGTGATCCTTGATAACAGCATCACCGCCATGACAGGGCATCAGCCAAACCCCGGGGTTGACATGGAACAGATGAACCTTTCAGGATACAACAAGGTCTCCATAGAAAAAATAGTCAGGGCAATCGGCGTTGAACATGTTACCATCGTTAAACCCTTCAAGGTGAAAAAGAGTATTGCCGCCATTAAGGAAGCACTTGAATACAAGGGGGTTTCCGTCATTATCTCCCAGCAGATCTGCATGCTCTATGCAAAGAGCCTGAAAGTTCTCAACCCAAGGCCTTTTAAAATAAGCGACAGGTGTAAAAACCACAGGGACTGCATAAACGAGATAGCATGCCCTTCATTCTATATAAAAGACGAAAGGGTGAATATAGATCCTGACACCTGCGTGGGATGTGCACTATGCGCCCAGGTATGCCCGGAAAATGCAATTGTGCCTTTAAAAAAATAAAAAATAACAAATGCTCTTTTGATGTTCATTGAGAGGCACAGAAACGCAGTTCCGATCTGCCTCATGGCAGTTTATAAGAGAGAGCTCTATTTTGACAAAGTAACAAATATTTTTTCTATGTTCGTCAAAATCTCTGATTTTTAGAGGCGCTGTAACGCAGTTCAGCTCGGCCTCATGGCCGTTATACTGAAATAATATTTTAGAATTAAAAAATAAGGATATGATATCATGGATATAACAAGGTTAATTATTGTGGCTGTCGGCGGTCAGGGAAATCTTCTTGCATCAAAGGTACTGGGTGAAGCAGCCCTTCTTTCCGATATTCCGGTGCGCATGAGTGAAATACATGGAATGGCACAGAGGGGAGGTGTTGTTGAATCGGCAATGGTGTTTGGTGATGCCAAAAGTCCCATTATCTCAGATGGAGAAGCTGATGTCCTTTTGGGATTTGAGCCTTCCGAAACATTAAGGGCAATGAACAAATGCAGTAAAGATACAAGGGTAATTACAAACCTTTCCCCCCTGCCTCCCTTTACCGTGGCAATCGGCAATGGAGTTTATCCTGAAATTGAAGACATTAAAACCCTGATCAAAGAACGTACAAAAAATCTGATAGCTTTTGATGCACTGCAACTTGCAAAACAGGCCGGCAGCCCCATGACAATGAATATAGTGCTTGTTGGAGCGCTTATAAAAAGCGGTGTCCTTCCCATGTCAAGAAAAAGTGTTGAACAGGCCATAAAGTCCAAAACCAAAAAAGCCTTTACAGAGATGAACCTTAAGGCCTTTGACCTCGGCTTTGCAGCTGCTGCATAAAGCAAATAAAATGATTAAAAGCATTCTTGATAATGATTTATACAAATTTACCATGCAGCAGGCAGTCCACATGCTCTATCCAAGGGTGGACGTTGAATATATTTTTATAAACAGAGCGCATTCGGCTTTTCCAAAAGGCTTTGCGGAAAAGCTGAAAAGCGAAGTTGTAAAAATGGAGAATCTGACATTAACAAAGGAGGAAAAACAGTATTTAAGAGACACCTGCTATTTTATGACACCGGTTTATCTGGATTTTCTTGAACACTACAGATTCAATTCCCATGAAATTTTTATTGATCAGGCAGGAAAAAAACTCACCCTGAGCATAAAAGGGCCGTGGTACAAAACTATTTTATGGGAAGTGCCTTTAATGGCATTGATAAGTGAGCTTTATTTTATCATGACCCGCGCAAAACCAGTCACCCATGAAAAGCAGAAATCCATTAACCTTGAAAAAACAGAGCTGCTCAGCAAAAATAATATTCGTTTTGCAGATTTCGGAACAAGGAGAAGATTTTCATCAAGGGGTCATCGATCCCTTATAAAAGATATTTTAGATCTTGAACACAACACATTGATCGGCACAAGCAATGTCAATCTTGCAAGGCATTTTAAAATAAAACCCATTGGAACCGTTGCCCATGAATGGTTCATGTTCCATGGTGTGCAAAATGGTTACAGAATGGCAAATATCACGGCCATAGATGCATGGATCAAGGCGTTTCAGGGTGATCTCGGGATTGCATTAACAGATACTTTTACAACGGATTTCTTTTTATCCACATTTGACACCATGCACGCAAAGCTCTTTGACGGTGTAAGACACGATTCTGGCGACCCCTTTGAATTCACCGAAAAAATTATCTCGCATTACAGAAAACTGCACATTGATCCCACAACCAAAACCATTGTTTTTTCAGACGGCCTTGATATTGAAAAAGCCATTGCCATCCATAAACACTGCAGGAACAGAATCAGGGATTCCTATGGAATAGGAACAAATCTTACAAATGATGTGGGGGTTGTCCCGCTGAATATGGTTATAAAACTTGCAAAATGCAGGACTCTTCCCGGCAAAGCCTGGCACAACGCAGTAAAATTGTCGGATAACATAGAAAAACACACCGGTACAAAGGAAGATATTGATCATTGCATCAATGTTCTGAACAGAAGTTTTTAATCTCAATAAATATTTTTCCCGCACAAAAAAAATTTAAAAGGCAGGTTAAAATGACAGTCTCACCTGAAAAAACAATCATAGGCTTTATTGGAACCGGAGTCATGGGAAAAAGCATGGCCGGGCATATTTTAAACACAGGATATGAGCTGCATGTTTTTACACGTACAAAATCAAAGGCTGATAACCTTTGCAGCAGAGGAGCTGTATGGGAGGAATCCGTATCCGATCTTTCAAAAAAAAGTAATGTTATCATCACAATGGTGGGATATCCCGATGATGTGCGTGAAATCTATTTTGGAAAAAATGGAATTCTTGAAAATGCAAAGCCCGGAACAATTGCCATTGACATGACAAGCTCAAGTCCTCTTCTTGCAGAACAGATTTACGACACAGGGAAAACTTTTTCAATTGAAACACTTGATGCTCCGGTGTCAGGTGGTGATACAGGAGCAAGAGAGGCAAACCTTTCCATCATGGTGGGAGGAGATGAAAAAATCTTTGATATGGTTTATCCTTTATTTGAAGTGATGGGAACAAATATAGTTTTCCAGGGCGGTTCAGGAAGCGGACAACACACAAAAATCGCAAACCAGATGGCCATTGCAGCAGGCATGATTGCTGTGTGTGAAGCCCTTGCCTATGCCAAAAGAGCAGGACTTGACCACAAAACTGTACTTAAAAGCATAGGAAAAGGCGCTGCAGGATCCTGGACACTTAACAATCTTGGCCCGCGCATGACTGCAGGTGATTTTGAACCTGGATTTTATGTAAAACATTTTATAAAGGATATGAAAATAGCCCTTGACTCATCAAAGCACCTTGGCCTTGAAACACCTGGCCTTGCTCTTGCAGAAGAACTTTATCAGAAACTTGCAGACAATGGTTATGGGGACAAGGGAACCCAGGTACTTTACAGGCTTTTCACAGAATAAAAGGCTGGCAGATTTAACTGCTTTTCTCTGTTGTGATAACAGGCAGATAGTTCGACTATGCACCTGTCATCACGCCTTGAAAACGAACAAAAGTACTGCACGATATACGTATATTATTTTCTTTCATCTCCAATCCTAACAGTAAGGATTTATTACTTTTTCCCGGAAACTATGTCTGGAAACTATGTCAGATCAATATACCACGGGATTACATGAAGAGCAGTACTTTTTTCTGAAGTATCTCCAAGGTACCAGTTTTTAACTGAAACACCTGCTTTCTGCTCAATTTTACGGATCATCCCTTTAATATCAATTATGGGATGACGGGAAAGGACAACTGGAAGTCCATAGGTCAGGCTGCAGACCAGGCATTTTTCAGGCCGTTTAATCAGATTAAAACTTAAAGCGATTCTTTCATGTTCTGCATAAAGATAGTTCAACTTAATATCATATGCCCCTTCAGATGCATCCCCGTATAATGCTTCAAAAAACCGGTCACTTTCAAACAACAATTAAAAGTCAATACTTCCAGGGGTTCTTGGAAAGGGAATCACATCTCTTATGTTGGTTATACCGGTGAGCATCATGACAAGGCGTTCAAATCCCATGCCAAAGCCAGAATGGGGAACGGAGCCGAATCTTCTTGAATCAAGATACCACCAGTATGATTGCTTTGACATTCCCATCTCATCCATACGGGTTTCAAGCACATCAAGGCGTTCTTCGCGCTGACTTCCACCGATAATTTCTCCGATTCTCGGTGCAAGAAGGTCCACTGCTGCTACGGTTGAGTTGTCATCGTTGACCCTCATGTAAAAAGGCTTTATTGTTTTTGGATAATTAATAAGAAAAACAGGTTTCTTAAAATATTCTTCTGCAAGAAATCTCTCATGCTCGGAATTAAAATCAATTCCATATTCCACCCTGTTCTCAAATTTTTTCCCCGATTTTTGGAGTATATCAACGGCATCGGCATAGGTGATTCTTGCATATTTGCTATTTATCAGGGTATCAAGAACCTTTGTTAGATTTTTATCCACAAACCTGGCAAAAAGTTCGATATCATCGGCACAGTTTTTTTTAACATGTGCTGTAAGATATTTTATAAGTTCTTCTCCATGGTCCATATTGCCTTTCAGATCACAAAAAGCCATTTCCGGCTCAAGCATCCAGAACTCGGCTGCATGGCGGCTGGTGTGGGAGTTTTCTGCCCTGAAAGTGGGACCGAATGTATAAACATCTCCGAGTGCCAGGGCAAACATCTCTGCTGAAAGCTGACCTGAGACAGTAAGATTCGCCTCCTGCCCGAAAAAATCCTCTTTAAAATTCATTTTCCCCTGTTCTGCAACAACAGCAGGATTAAGGCTTGTTACCCTGAACATTTCTCCTGCGCCTTCGCAGTCAGAACCAGTTAATATCGGAGTATTTATATACTTAAAGCCCTTATCCCTGTAGAATTTATGAATGGCAAATGCAAGCTCCGCCCTGATACGGAAGGCAGCACCGTATTTATTTGTTCGGGGTCTTAAATGGGCAATGGTCCTTAAAAATTCATCGGAATGCCTTTTTTTCTGTAGAGGAAAAGTTTCATCTGCAAAATTTATTATATCCACTTCATCGGCATGTATCTCCCATTTCTGACCTTTTCCAGGGGATTCAACAAGACTTCCTTTAACAGATACAGCAGATCCCGTTGTGATTTTCTCAATCTCCTTATAATTTTCAAGGTCAATTTCCGCTATAACCTGAATATTTTTAAGACATGATCCGTCGTTGATCTCCATAAATGAAAATGTTTTTGAACTGCGCCTTGTCCTCACCCACCCTTTTATAAGAACATTGTCAATTAAAAATTCCGAATTCAAAAGTTTGTTGATTTTTGTCCTTTTCATGGCCAAATTTTCCATGGTTAAATTTCCATTGTTTTATTTTGTTTAAAATGCGATACTTATCTGTTTTGTCCATTTTTTATAACCGACATAAGGCGGATCCGGATTGGTTCAGACCCATCTCAAAGGATCAAAGATTCTGATAAATATAGAAATGAACGTATTAAATTTACGTTCTCTTTCATATAACGGCCATGATGCGCTGCATCACAACAAAAATTGAAAGTTAAATTTTAAAAAAACAGAATGGTTCTACCA
>WGCX01000094.1 GCA_015493575.1 Desulfobacteraceae bacterium
ATACGTGAAATTATGCTCTTTACAAACTATGCAAACGTACCTCTTGATCAATGGATAGACAATGTAGAGGTATGGGGTGATTTCCCATGTGGTAAAGGAAAAAGCTGTCATTAAATGGGAATAATTGCCAATAATTGAAGGCATAGTCAATGCCAGTAAGTTAAGTCCCGAATGAAGTCGAAGTTCTAGTGACAAACCTTATGGATGAAGAAGCTTATGATTCCTCTATTTTTAAGTCACTTTATCATCTTCGCTGGGGTATCGAGGAGAACTATAAACGCCTCAAACAGTGGGTTGAAATTGAGAACTTTTCAGGTAAGTCTGCACTATCTGTTAAACAGGATTTCTATGCCAAGATAGTGGCTTCCAACTTAACCACTTTAATGGAAATACCAGCACAAGAAATAGTGAATGAAAGAACACGCTATTTAAAACGAAGTTACCAGATAAACTATGCCCAAGCTTTATCAAAAATGAAGCACCGAATAATCTCGCTTATTATGAATAAAACAGATGATGTTATTGCTTTAATAAAACGGACGGTTGAGTATATTAGCAAGACTACCGAGGCAGTTAGAGGGGGAAGAAGCTACCCCAGAACAGCAATTCTCAATTTGGAAACTTCTTTAATATCAAAATGATACGCAAGGATAGGGAAATTAAAAATACTAGAAGACTGAAAAATATTAATTACCCTCTTACAGCCCCATTGTAACATACTGATTTTATGTTGAAATTTTTCACACCCTCATTTGAGGCAAATACATCTCAAAGTAGTATTTAGAAAACCCACCCATAAGCTATTGTTATAATTAGGTTTTCCAAATTGAGAATTGCTGACCCCAGAAGGCACGGCTTTCTCATAAAAATTTCACTTGACGTAATATACTTTTCATTTCATCAATTGAATCACAAAATTTTTCTATCGCAGATTGAAAATTCTTTATCTTAGCTTTCCTGAAAATCTGGATAATAAGACCTCTTAGTCGCCCCATTATGTAAGCTTGGTTTGAGGCTTTCGTTTTCACGTTGTCTTCATCAAATGTTACATCCAAAATCCAGTTGTTTGATTCAACTCCCCAGTGCTTACGAATAGCACCTACCAGCTCTGTCGAACAGGCTAAATCATCTGCTAATACTTCTTGGTTGCTGATGTAGTAAGAGGTTGAATTACTCCGTTTATTGCCCTTTATTTCAAGCGTTTCTCGCCTAATAACAATCAATGTTTGTAAGCCACTTGCGTTCCACCGATCCGCTAGTTTTACGGATGATAATGGGTAAATGCTGGCATAACGAGAGGTCAATCTACCATGTGCTTTCTCATGACCTTCACTTTTAAACAATGCGTCTTCATTTTGCTCTAATGCTTGACATTGTGATAGCAGAGTTGACTGATTGTTTTTTACCTGTGTCAGGTAAATCCCCTTTGATTGGTTTATTTGCCCCGTTGTTTTTGGGTTACAGTGGTGTGCATCTAACGTTATTTTCTGATTATCTAAGCCATGCTCCGTTAGTAGATCTCGTACTACTGGAATTTCACTGGATTTAGCGCCGCTTTGTCGGGTTTGAGCTATTTCTGTTCGGCTATCATGTCCTGTTACATGAATAATCGCTTCTTTTTCTCCCGATTTTAGTGTGCCTCTTAGTGCTTTACCGTCAATACCTTTCCACTCATTGTTTTGGTGATTCGGTGGAAATAAGTGCTGCTTAAAATACAAGGCAATAAGCTGGTCTAGTGATTTCCAATTAATTCTGTCAAGCAAGCGTGGCAAGTGGGCACGAGAAATAGGTTTAGCATCTTCTATCTGTGTAATCTCTCTGAGTTGAACAATTCTATTTTCAATATACCGATGAATGCTCGAAGTCTTTGATGTAACTTCTCATAATCCACAGGTGTAGAGTTTTTATTTTTATTCTATAATGTTGCGCATGAATTCAAACAAACCTAAATTCCCATCCATTCCAGAAGATGAGCGCACCCCGCTCATTGATATGCTACTTGAATATATTCAGTGGCAAGCGCAGCGTATTAGCGATCTGGAAGATGAAATTCAGGATCTTAAAAAAGAAACTAAAAAGCCGAAGTTTGAATCGAGCAAAATGGATGAAAACACCGAAGACGAAGAGGCAGAAGGTAAGAAAAAGAAGAAAAAGCCAAGACGAAAGAAAAAACAGAACTTGGAAGTGCATGATGAAAAAATCATTCAACCTGATGATATTCCAGAAGGTGCTCGTTTTAAGGGGTATAAGGATATTATCGTACAAGATATTGTGATTAAGCCTCATAATACCCGTTACCTTTTAGCGCAGTACGAAGCCGAAGATGGTAAGTATATTACAGGTCAATTGCCCAAAGGTATTACAGGACATTGGGGAAGTACGCTTCATAGTTATATTTTGCATCAATACCATCACCAGCATGTGACACAACCTTTATTGCTGGAACAACTCCATGATTTTGGTATCGATATTTCAAGTGGTCAGCTCAATAATATGATCACTGAAAATCTGGATGCTTTTCATGTTGAAAAAGACGCGCTGCTTCAAGCGGGCATCAAACATGCTGATTACCTTCAAACGGATGACACCAAGGCTCGTCATGCAGGAAAGAACGGTTATTGTACGCATATTGGTAATGAATTATTCGCATGGTTTAAAAGCACCGAATCAAAAAGTCG
>WGCX01000095.1 GCA_015493575.1 Desulfobacteraceae bacterium
TCAGGGTCATCGGATCAGACTTATGACCGTTTATGAGAAAAAGCTCATTTCTAATAACCGCCATGAGGCGGATCTGGAGACTCTTAAACGGCCTCACAACAAATATTGAAACTCTTATTTTTAAAGGAATTTAGCGAGAGTTTCATATAAATTATAAATCCGGTTTATTCCCATTTTGTCATTGTGATATTATCTACATCATCCTGGAAGAGATACTGGGTACGGTTGTCAGTAGCTACTACACTCTACTACAATTCAAGGAGAATTTTTCTTTCATTTTTTTAAATTTCAATTATCGGTAAAAAGGTAATTGTTTTGCCAAAATGGCATATGCCAGGGGTATCATTTAATTGCCGAATTGATGTTTCACTTCTGAGGAGCCAATTTTTCCGGGCAATATATGCCCTGTCCCTTTCCAGGCATCATATTAAGTTTTCAGCGGCCCATATTAAAAAAACGTCTCCAACCCCTTCCCTGCCAGGGCCTTATTTCGCGCACTATAAAACTATTCTTTCCTGACATTCTACCTATTATCTTTATTTTCAAACCTGCGGCAGCCTTTAAATGTCCCCGCCAGCGGGCATGGCTGACATCCATTTGCCATGTCCTGCTTTTAAGGTCTTTTAATTTGAATTTATTTCCAGAAATTATTCGGGAAATCGTTCCGGCAAGCAGGCCTTTTTCCGGAGCCATCCATATCTCTGTCTTTTTTTCCTGCAGTTTTCTGTAAAATCCGATATTATTTATGCAAACGGTTTCAAGTCTTTCTGCCAGATCTACCTTGTAAACAACAATTCCGCCGGCTATGGAAAAAATAACACTTGCCGTTATTACCAATGCCGCAGGACACTTATACCCACGTTCGGTACGTCTGCAGTAAAAATATGCAATTCCCATGAATCCCAGAAGAAACACAAGCCAGAAATACGGCATATTAATGAGAATAAAGGTTCCATAATCCACGTTAAGGTAGTGATAAAGTTCCCAGTCCGTATGCCTGATCTGAAAAATCACCACACCACAGGCAAGACTTCCCAAAACCGATGAAAAAATAAACAAACTCCATATTACAAAATTATGAATAATAAAATGTAATCTTGAATATGGCTGTACATTTTCCTTTTTAATTTTACCAAGTATTTTTCCGCTGAGATCTTTCATAGCCATAACAATTCTTTAAGTTGATGTTTTTCAGCAATTTTCTCAAATTTTCTTTTTGCACGATTGATAAGAGTGGCAACTGTTCCGTCAGGTTTTCTTAAAATATCACTGATTTCATTATAACTTTTATCCTCGAAAAATCGCAGTACAAGAGCCTCACGGTATTTTATGGGAAGTTCCATCAAGGCTGACAATATCTTTTCATGGGATTGTTTTGCTTCAAAATCGGCATTGGAGTCCTCGGTTCCGGGCATTTTATCAATTATGGAAGTCTCATCGGAATCAGAAATATCCGTTTGAATGAAATCAGAGTATTTCCCTTTTTTATATGCATAATTTAAGATTTCATTATGGGCAATCCGATAAATCCAGCTTGAAAATTTTAAATTTTGATTAAATCCATTGAGATTACGGTATACCTTGATGAATATATCCTGCAACAGGTCCTCGGCATCTTCCTGCATAACCCTGACAGTCCGATGGATATAGCGCGTGAGCTTTGATTCATATTTTTCAATAAGATAAAGATAATCATCGGGATTTTTCAGAGCAAGTTGAACCAGTTGATTATCTGACATATTTTGTTTATCGTTTTTCAATTCCCGTTAGACCCGATCTGTTTTTTACATTTATCCCTTTTGCCTTTTACATGAAACTCCTGCTAAGCACCTTTAATCAAAAGAGTTTCATTTTTTGTTGTGAGGCAAATCTGGGCCAATCCAGATCGGCCTCATGGCCGTTATATCTGCATATCTGCCCATCACCTCCACTCCTGACAGGCAGATAATTTCATCACAACCTGTCATACGCATAACGGATAAGATCCATTGTGGTGTCCCAGGAAATGCATTCATCGGTTATGGATACCCCGTATTTAAGCGTTTTTAAATTTCCATCGCATTTCTGGCTGCCCTCAAACAGGTTGCTTTCAAGCATTGCCCCTATTATACCGGAATTGTTCTCAAGCCTCTGATCAAGGACACTTTTAAACACAAAGGGCTGACCTGCAAATTTTTGTCCTGAATTGTCATGGGAACAGTCTATCACAACAGCCTCGAGCAGTTTTTTTATTTTAAGCTTTTCTATAACCTTTCCCACTGAAA
The DNA here is from genome assembly GCA_015493575.1 of Desulfobacteraceae bacterium. Classification (GTDB taxonomy): domain Bacteria; phylum Desulfobacterota; class Desulfobacteria; order Desulfobacterales; family Desulfobacteraceae; genus WGCX01. Next base: position 2,265 of record WGCX01000095.1, read on the forward strand.
CAGGATCATAATTCGGATGCGGTCCACCCCTAAGAACGATATGCCCGAAGGGATTACCCTTTGTGCTGACAACGGAGGTATATCCTTTGGGATCAATCCCGAGAAAATGCTGGGGAGACCCTGCTGCCATCATGGCATTAACGGCGGCGTCAATACTTCCGTCCGTACTGTTTTTGAATCCTACAGGCATGGAAAGTCCGCTTGCTATTTCACGATGGGTCTGGGATTCAGTTGTTCTTGCGCCAATGGCCACCCAGGTTAAAAGGCCTGCAATATACTGGGGAATGATGGGATCAAGAATTTCCGTGGCAGCGGGAAGGCCCATACCATTGATGTCAATCAAAAGAGATCTTGCCTCCCTTAAGCCCTCATCCATATTGTATGAAGCATTGAGCAGGGGATCATTGATCAGTCCTTTCCATCCAATGGTTGTCCTGGGTTTTTCAAAATATACCCGCATAATCAAATCAATTTTTTCTTTAACCTCCTGTCTTAACTCCACCATTTTATGTGCGTATTCAAGGGCGGCATCCGGATCATGGATTGAGCATGGCCCTGCAATCACAAGAAGCCGGCGATCCTTTTTCAATAAAATGTTTTCAACATCACGACGTCCTGCAATCACAGTTTTAACTGCATCATCGGTTAATGGAAGTTCAGTTTTAATACTTACAGGTGAAATAAGCGGGGTGAACGATTCTACATTGACATCATAGGTCTGTTTCATGATTTTCTCCTTTTTTTGCAGATCTCATTCAAAAACCCGGGGCAGAAAAAACAAAAAAGCCGCAGGCTTTTGCTGCCTGCGGCTTTTCTTGTTTAAAAATAAATCCTATTGCCTGACAGACAGATCCGTATAAAAATAAAACCAAAAATAAAATCTGTATGTTAAGCAAAAATTCATATGTTTTTCCTTTTTTTATTCAACAATTTTCACATTTTTTATATTAAGTCAATAAATAAATTCTTTTTTTCAGATAAAAAAAGCCGGACTTTTTCATATAACTGCCATGAGGCCGGGCTGGAGACTATCAGACAGCACCAAATGCAAATGCCCATTGACAGACCAGAAAAATTATCATGCTAACAACAATGGTCAACAACAGATTTTTAAAAAGTCCACCAATTACACATGCGGCAATGGCTCCAACAAGATAGGGGTTGGTTAACTTCAGGTTAAGGGTATTTCCATGGGGCATGAGCACAGAAGGCACAATGATCGCTGTCAGCACCGCAGGAGGAACATATTTCAGGCCACGGTTAAACAGCTCAGGAAATTTAAACCGTCCGGAAATCGGAAACATTATGTATCGGATACCAAAGGTCACCACGGCCATTCCTGTAACCATATAAAATTCATTCAGTGAAATTCCCATATCAAACATTTTTATATCAATTCCTCTTTATTGCAAAATATTTTTTCACAGACAAGCCCCACTATCACACCTGCAATGGCAGCAGCCATCAAACCAAGTTTATGGGGAAGTCCTGCTGCAAGAATAGAGACTGTACCAGCCGTGACAACCGAAGCCCACATCGGTTTGGTGACAAGGTAGGGGATAACCATTCCAATGAATGTTGCCGGCATGGCAAAATCAAGGCCCCACCTGGAGATTCCGGGAAAAGCCTTTCCGGCAGTGAGCCCTATAAATGTACACAAATTCCAGTTGGTGTACATAAAAACCATTGACCCGAGATTGTAGTAGCGTTTGCCTGTGACCCCGTCCTTCCTGCTGTAGCGGTTCACAGATACTGCAAAGGTTTCATCGGTCAGGCCAAAGGCAAGGACAATTTTCCAGAACGGAGATAAATGTTTATAAAATGGAACCATGGTGGCGCCATACAGCATGTGGCGCAGGTTAACCACAAAAGTGGTCAGCACGATCATGGGCCATGCAGTTCCGGCAAACACAAGACTCACTGCAACAAACTGTGATGACCCTGCAAAGACAAACATGGACATTCCCATGGTTGCCCAGGAAGAGAGTCCGGCCGTGGCCGCCAGGGTGCCAAAAATAATGCCAAAGGGAACCGCCCCCACAACTAATGGAAAAGTATCCTTTGCGCCTTCAAAAAACTGGTACAAAAAAGAATTGTTTTTAAAGGAAAACGTATAGTTCATACTCATATTTATTAAAACTCTCTTATTTCCTGAACGTAATTATTCAGTCAACACTCCATCTTCACCCGTTTTGGCCTTCACAATAAAATTAGTGCCTTACCCCTGAATTTTTGTAACAAAAAATGAGGCAGGCACATGGGTTGCGGGAATCGCCTGTTTTAGTTTTTAATTGTTAATTTTTATTTTCATATTTTTTGACAAAAGAATTAAAAAAAATCGGTTTGGTTCTGTCTTGTCCAGGTTAGGATATAAGGTACAATTATGCAGCAATAACGATGATGGATTTTGGATTTACAGCTACAATAATAGCAGAGGATATAATTAGTGCAACCCCTGTCAATTGCAGCCATCCTATATGTTGATCTAAAAAGACAGATGCAAGGATCATTGTTGTCACAGGTTCAAACGTTGACAGCATGGCGGCATTAACAGTACCTGATAATTTCATTCCATGGAAATAAGTATATATGGCAATAA
>WGCX01000096.1 GCA_015493575.1 Desulfobacteraceae bacterium
ATGTAAATTTTGGACAGTGCTTCATATTCGCCTATTTGGGACTGTGTAGCATACTAATGCTATGTGAGCAGGCCAAAATAGGTGAAGATGGAGTGCTGGCCGAATATTTACAATATTTCTGTGTTAAGTTTGTGCAAAACAGCCGTCCTTGACTATTGTTGTTTTGTCTGGTAGGACAGCATAAGTCATATTTTTATTTGAACAGTACTTTTAATATACTGCAATTGATATATATTTTTAACTTTTAAGGTTTGTATACCAAGTCATGATTGAGTATATAAAATCAATTCTGAACTGCAGGCAATTTAACTTTTTATTAATATTTTATCAGGAGGAAGAAATGAAAAAAATTATTTTATTGGCTTTAAGTTTTTTAATGATTTTCTGTTTCAGCTTTTCAGCAGGAGCAAAAACTTTGAAGGTCGGCCTTGATGCTGATCCGGTATCCCTTGATATTGATGTCCAGTTATCGGGCGGGATGCTGCAGCTTGCCCACTGGTGTTTTGATCCCCTTGTCAGATGGACAAAACAGATGACATTTGAACCGCGCCTTGCCACAAAATGGAAAAGGCTTGATCCCCTGACCATCAGATTTTACCTGCGCAAAGGTGTTAAATTCCACAGTGGCAACACTTTTACTGCAAAGGATGTTAAATGGTCCTTTGACCGCATGAGAAAAAGTGTTGACTTCAAGGGTCTTCTTGAGCCCTTTGAAGGTGTCCACATTGTTGATGACTACACAGTTGATATTAAAACAAAAAAGCCCTATGCCCTTCTTCTCAACATGACAACCTACTTTTTTGCAATGGACAGCAAATATTATAGTGGAAAAGATAAAAACGGCCAGCCCAAGGATGCCATTGTAAAGGTGGGCCCATCTTTTGCCCTTACCCATGAATCCGGCACAGGCCCTTTTGTTGTTACATACAGAGAGCAGGGCGTTAAAACCGTGTTTACCCGTTTTAAAAATTACTGGGATAAAAAATCTCCGGGAAATGTTGATAAAATCATCCTTACCCCCATTAAAGAGGATGCTACAAGGGTAGCAGCACTGCTTTCAGGTGATGTTGATTTTATTTCCCCTGTACCGCCCCAGGATTTCAAGAGAATCAAAGCCGATCCAAAGGTAAAACTTGTCACATGTAATGGCGGACGTATTATTACATTTCAGATGAACGAAAAAAGAAAACCGGAGTTCAAGGATGTCCGTGTGCGTAAAGCCATGGTTTATGCAGTTAACAACGCAGGTATCGTTAAAAAACTTATGAAAGGCACTGCAACGGTGGCTGCACAGCAGGGTCCTGAAGGTTATGCGGGATATAAGGCAAGTCTTACACCGAGATATAATCTTGCAAAGGCAAAGGCACTTATGAAGGCAGCAGGACTTGAAAAGGGTTTTTCATGCACAATGATAGCTCCTAACAACCGTTATGTTAATGATGCAAAAATTGCAGAAGCAACAGTTCAGATGCTTGCTAAAATAAACATAAAAGTTAACCTTAAAACCATGCCAAAGGCCCAGTACTGGGATGAATTTGATGCCCGTGCTGCTGATATGCAGATGATAGGCTGGCATTCAGACACTGAGGATTCAGGAAATTTTTCAGAATTTCTTGACATGTGCCCTGACAAAAAAACAGGATACGGCCAGTACAACAGCGGTAATTACTGCAACAAAAAAGTTGATGAACTTGTTGTTGGTGCACAGTCTGAAACCAACCTGAAAAAAAGATCTGCAATGCTCCAGGAAGTTGAGCAGATACTCTACGATGATGCTGCATTTATTCCCTATCACTGGCAGAATCATTCCTATGCCGGAAAAAACAACGTAGGGATAGCACCTGTAATAAATACAATGAATTTCCCCTATTTCGGAGATATTGTTGTAAAATAATAAAAATGAAAGTTACACGTTGTTTCACAAAGACTTTCTTAGAACTGCCATGAGGCAGACCTGGACTGCGTTCCAGCGCCTCAAAGAATCAAAGATTCTGACGAACATAAAAAGAGCATTTGTACTTTGTCAAAAGTACGCTCTTTCTTATAAAAAAAAGCAGCAGAAAAAGAGTTAATTTCTCTTTTTCTGCTGCTTTATAATTGGTGTTTAAAGAAGACTAAATTAAATGTTTGCATTTATCATAAGAAGAATTGCCCAGGCAATTTTTGTCATGCTGGTAATAAGCCTGATAGGTTTTGCCATTAAAAACAAGATAGGTGATCCGGTACGGGATATGGTGGGGGAGAGAGTAACCCCCCAGGAAAGGGCAAAAATAAGGCAGAAACTCGGACTTAACGACCCTTTTATCACACAGTATATCAGGTTTGTTGACCATGCTGTTCACGGTGATCTCGGACTTTCTTTTTTCTATAAAAAACCGGCACTTGACGTCATTGTTGAAAAGGCTCCGGCCACCATGGAGATGGTTATAGGTGCAGGGTTACTGATAATTCTGATTTCCCTGCCCCTTGGAATTTACACCTCGCTTAAACCGAGAACTTTTTTTTCACGCTTTGTCATGGGATTCAGCACCCTCGGGGTGTCTGTGCCTGTATTTCTCACCGCCATCATGCTGATATATATTTTCGGAGTCCAGCTTCACTGGCTTCCCTCCTATGGCAGGGGAAAAACCGTTGATGTGTTTGGAAACGGATGGTGGATGTCTGGTTTTTTCACCGCAGACGGGCTTAAACATCTTATTCTGCCCTGTATATCTCTTGCATCCATAGAACTTCCTCTTTTCATACGTCTGATACGATCGGAAATGATGGAAGTACTGGAAACCGACTATATTAAATATGCATGGGCAAAGGGACTTTCCCCCATGAGAATCTGGCTTGTGCATGCTTTTAAAAACACCCTGCTTCCTGTTATCACCGTGTTTGGTGTTCAGATAGGAATAATGTTTGCCTTTACCATTCTGACAGAAACGGTATTTCAATGGCAGGGCATGGGTTATATGTTTCTTGAGGCCGTTGAAAGATCCGACACCTCCCTTCTCATTGCATACCTTGTTGTTGTGGGATCGGTATTTGTCATTGTAAATACCGTTGTGGATATTATCTACGGCTTTATTAACCCAACCATAAGGATAGCAGGACGATAAAACGCCGGGAACAAAAATAATAATGAAACGATCTATAAAACGCTTTAAAGATTCCTATCTTTTTTACAGCTTTAAAAATGATAAAACAGCCATGGCAAGCTTTTTTCTCCTTGCCTGCTTTATAATATTAAGCATTACAGCGCCCTTAGTGTCGCCCTATAACCCCTATGACGCAAAAAATACTGATATCATGAATTCGGAAATCCCGCCCATGTGGCTCGATGGAGGCTCTTCCACCTTTATCCTGGGCACTGATAATATGGGAAGGGATCTTTTATCCACCATGATATACGGTTTGAGGATATCCGTTATCATCGGTATCTGTGCCGTGGCTCTCCAGGCCTTTATCGGTATCATGATGGGACTTACAGCTGGGTACGTGGGAGGAAAGGTTGATACCGTTCTCATGCGCATTGCAGATATACAGTTTTCTTTTCCATACCTCATGGTTGCAATATTCATAAGCGCAATTTTCCAGGTGATGTTCGGGGTGGGCAGTTTTGAAAAACTTGCAGTTCCCCTGCTTGTGATAATAATCGGGCTTTCCGAATGGCCTGTATATGCAAGGACAATACGGGCTGCTGTCATGGGTGAAAAAAACAAGGAATATGTTGAAGCGGCAAGGGTCATAGGACTTTCACGGCCAGTAATAATGTTCAGGCATATTCTTCCCAACACCCTGACCTCTGTCATGGTTATTTCAACCATTCAGGTGGCAAATGTTGTAATGAGTGAGGCGGCTCTCTCCTTTTTAGGGCTTGGCATGCCTGTGACCATGCCTTCCCTTGGCTCGCTCATCAGGGAGGGATTTGAGTATATTTTCTCAGGATCATGGTGGATCACAATTTTTCCTGGCATTTTCCTGATTTTATTTGTACTTGTTGTCAATCTTCTTGGAGACTGGCTCAGAGATGTTCTCAATCCCAAATTATACAAAGGATAGATGTAAAATGTCTCATCTTCTCGAAGTTAAGGATCTTGAAGTTAAATTTGCATTAAGATCAGGAGATCTTACAGCAATTAACGGAGTAAGTTTCACCCTTGATAAAGGGGAAAAACTCGGCCTTGTGGGAGAAAGCGGGGCAGGCAAGTCCGTTACGGGTTTTGCCATCATTAATCTGCTCAGTAAGCCGGGATTTATATCAGGAGGGAAAATACTGTTCAATGGAGAGGATATAAGCTCAATGAACGATTCAAAAATGAGAAATATCCGGGGTGACAGGATAAGCATGATCTTTCAGGATCCAATGATGACATTAAATCCTGTTTTCACCATTGGAACCCAGATGATTGAAACTCTCAAGGCCCACAGACAGATTTCAAAGGCGCATGCAAAGGAAATTGCCCTTGAAAAATTAAAAAAAGTTTACATTCCTTCTCCTGAAAAACGGCTTTCCCAGTACTCCCATGAATTTTCAGGCGGCATGCGCCAGAGAATAATAATTGCCATATCACTGCTCACAGATCCCGCCATTATTATTGCCGATGAGCCTACAACTGCACTTGATGTAACCATTCAGGCGGAAATAATGGATCTGCTCCGGGAACTGTGCGACTCCGAACAGATGGGGCTTATCCTCATAACCCATGATCTTGCCGTGGTTTCCGAGGTAACGGAAAAAATAGCGGTGATGTATGCAGGCAGGATTATAGAATCCGGTGCAACAAATGATATTGTAAATGATCCGCGCCATCCCTACACAGCAGGACTCATAAGGGCACTTCCGGGCGGAGTGCTGAAACCCGGAGAAAAACTCCACCAGATACCCGGCATGATGCCGACATTAACGGATATCCCGCTTGGATGTGCATTTAACCCGAGGTGTCTTATCAAAAACGGAATCTGTGAATCGGAGTTGCCTGAGCTTCTCGATAACGGACATAAAAGAATGATCGCATGTCATATGAGAAATTAGCTGTCACGCTTTGTCTGACAAGCTGCTCAACTCCCGGAAATGGTAATTAATTACGGCCACACTGCGGTTATGAAAACTTTCAGGAATGATATGGATAAGAATCAATCGATACTTAGAATAGAAAATGTTGTAAAATTTTTTGATATTTCAGGTGG
>WGCX01000097.1 GCA_015493575.1 Desulfobacteraceae bacterium
TGTTAGAGCCGTTTATATAAGATTAAGGAGAATAAAAAATGACCGAAAAATATTTATCCATGTGGAAAGACCTTAAATTGGATATCAACGCACATGATCAACTGTTGAAAACTCTTGGAAATAGCTACAGGGATATATATCTTGCACAGAACAACCGCCCGGGTGGAATAAAATATTTTGATTTTGTCATGAACGAAGTCCATGGTTTGAGAATTAAGGAACTGATGGATGAAAAAGAGCAGGGACGAAAAATAATAGGTTCTTTTTGCGTTTTTGTCCCTGAAGAGATCGTTCTTGCTGCAAATGCCACACTTGTAGGCTTGTGCACAGGCGCTGATTTCGATGTTGAAAAAGTTGAAAGATACCTGCCGAGAAACACCTGCAGTCTTATTAAGTCTGCAATGGGATTCAAGCTTGGGCGTGTGTGTCCATATCTTGAAACTGCTGATATGATAGTGGGTGAGAACACATGTGACGGAAAGAAAAAGGCCTATGAATCCCTTGATGCCATGGTTGACAATCTATATGTCATGGATCTGCCCCAGATGAAATCGGAAAAGGGACGGGATCTTTTAAAAAGCGAGTATATGCGCTTTCAAAAAAGTGTGGAAGAGCTAACAGGAGTTAAAATCACCTTTGATTCATTGAAAGAAGCAATTAAAACCGTTAATGACAAGCGCTCTGCCCTTCACCGGCTTGCAGAACTCAGACAATCTGATCCTGCCCCCATTTCAGGCCTTGATGCGCTTCTTGCAAACCAGATCTCTTTTTATGATAATCCTGCAAGGTTCACCGAGTCATTAAACAGAATATGCGATGAACTGGAAATAAGAATTAAGGAAAATCAAAGCTTAAAATCAAAAAAAATCCCCCGCATCCTTATTTCAGGCTGCCCCATGGCAATTCCCAACTGGAAGCTTCCATGGATTACTGAAACTTCAGGTGCAGTTATCGTGGGTGAGGAATCCTGCGTGGGAGAAAGGGGAGCAAGAAACCTTACCGATGATTCAGGAGCAGACAGAGATGAGCTTATGGACGCAATCACTGACAGATATTTTAAAGTTGACTGTGCCATTTTTACCCCGAATAAAGACAGGCTTAACCATATAATGGAAATGGTAAAAACATATAAGGCGGACGGGGTGATCCACTATGGACTGCAGTTCTGCCAGCCGTATTTAATGGAATCGATCCCCGTTGAAAAAGCACTTGAAGCCCAGGATATCCCATGCCTGAGGATTGAAACGGATTATGGGATGGAAGATGCAGGCCAGCTCAAAACACGGGTTGAAGCTTTTATTGAACAATTGCAGTAAACTTAGATTCAGGGCGGATCCGGGCCTGGATTCAGCCCGGTCCCATGGTCGTATACAGAGGATAAAACAAAATGAAATATGCTGGTATTGATATCGGTTCCAGGACAATTGAGCTTGTTGTACTGGAAAAAGGCAGAATAATTGAGAATTTAAGGACAGACACCGGCTTTGATCCCATTGCAAAAGCAAAAAAACTCATAAACGGTACCAGATATGATAAAATCATGGCAACGGGGTACGGCCGTAATTTATTTGAAATTGATTTTGACAACTCAGAAACCGTCACCGAAATAAAAGCCCATGCAAGGGGAGTGCAGGCTTTTTTTAAAGATGCTGAAACCATACTGGATATCGGAGGACAGGACAGTAAAGCCATCAGCCTTAATAAAAAGGGACGGGTTAAAAAATTTGAAATGAACGACCGCTGTGCAGCAGGGACCGGTAAATTCATGGAAATTATGGCAAAAAACCTCGGGTTTTCCATTGAAGAATTCGGCCGGGCTGCACTTGAAGCCAAAAATGATTTAACCATTAACAGCATGTGTACTGTGTTTGCAGAATCCGAGGTGACATCCCTGATTGCAAAGGGCGCTGACCGCAAGGAAATTGCCCGCGGACTCCACATCAGTATTGTTAAACGCGCTGCAGGCATGATCAACAGAATCTCTTCAGAGGGTCCCATTGTTTTTTCAGGAGGAGTGGCCAAAAATCCCTGCATAAGGGATTTGATCTCAAAAAAACTTGGCAGGAAGGTTCTAACCACTGAAGATCCGCAGATGGCAGGCGCATTGGGTGCAGCCATGATACTTGATGACCGTGATGGCAAATAATGTGAGTGAAAGCAGCAAACACAATAAAGATATAATATACCGTCACAAAACAAAAAAATGAAAAGGAAAGAAAAATGGAAAATAACAACATAAATTACAGTATAAAATTGATGGGTTTAATGATTTTTACGTCTGTTTTTTTGATGCAGACAGGAATTTGCAATGCAAAAGGACTTGATATGTTCAAGGGAGTAAAACAGCAGGTATTGCGGATTTCCGGTGGAACTGCCCATATACCTGTGATGAAAGAAGCTGCAAAAAGAATCATGCAATTTAATCCTGAAATACAGATCACGATTGCAGGGGGCGGGTCAGGCACAGGCATCAGGCAGGTTGGAGAAGGACTTGTTGATATCGGCAATTCAGGACGGCATCCCACAAAAACCGAAATAAAAAAATACAAACTTAAAATTTACAAATGGGCAATTGACGGGGTTGCCGCCGTGACAAATCCAAAAAACAGGGTTAAAGCACTTTCCACGAAACAGCTCCAGGATATTTTTTCCGGAAAAATTGTAAACTGGAAGGACCTTGGCGGTGTTGACAGACAAATTGATGTATATACAAGGGATAAATCAAGTGGAACACGTGCTGTGTTCTGGAAAAAAGCACTGAAAAAATCAGATATAACAGATAAGGCAAACGTGGTTGTCTCCAATGGAGCAATGAAAACGGCAATAAGAAATGACCCCTTTGGTATTGGATATGTTTCAGTGGGATTTATTGACAATCATGTAACTGCAATTACCCTGGACGGTATCAAACCTGATATGGATTCAGTAAAAAGCGGTCGATACAAAATAGCAAGGGGGCTTTACAGCAACACAAAGGGTGAAGCAAAAGGGCTTGCAAAAAAATTCATTGATTATCTTTTGAGCCCTGACGGTCAGAAGCTTGTTTTGAATAAAGGTTTTATTCCGGTTAAGTAATGAATTTTAAAGAAAAAATTGCAAAATTTATATTTTTTTCTTCTTCAATTCTAAGCGCAGGCGTTATTTTTTTTATTTTGGGCTTTATGATTATTCTTGCCTTTCCGGTTTTTTCAAAGGGATTGTTTTTTGATATGCTGACCGGGCTATGGTCTCCGGATCATGGCCTTTTTGGTATTTTGCCCATGATTGCCGGCACTGTATGCATAGCAGGCCTTGCCGTTTTTATAAGTATTCCCATAAGCCTTGGATGCTCCTGTTTCATATTCCTTGTGAACCCGGGCAGAACAGGAAAATTTTTTAAAAAAATCGTTGAAGCCATGACTGCTGTTCCAACGGTGATTTACGGATTTACCGGAATTTTCCTTCTTGTACCCCTTGTCAGAAATTTATTCCAACATGGATCCGGAATGTGCATCCTCTCCTCTGCAATCATGCTGGCACTTCTCATATCTCCCACAATGATCCTGTTTTTCATCCAGAGTTTTTCCCTTGTCCCGAAAAATTATCTTAATGCCGTGGATGCCCTTGGCGGAAATATGTCACAAAAGTTCTTATATGTGATAATACCCAATGCGTGGCGGGGAATGATAACGGGTATTATACTTTCATCGGGGAGGGCACTTGGAGACACATTGATTTCTCTTATGATAAGCGGCAATTCCACGGCTTTTCCCGGCTCTGTCATGGATTCGGCAAGAACTTTAACCGCCCATATCGCCCTTGTCATTGCAGCGGATTTTGACAGTATAGAGTTTAAAACAATTTTTTTAAGCGGTATCTGCCTCTATGTAATGACCTGCACAGGTGTAATTCTGGCGAGGATTACAATGAAAAAACAAAATTTTCAACGAAATAATGAAATCTGAATTATCCGATAAAATTCTTAAATATTTTTCATGGTGCTGTACCATAATACTGTTGTGCTCATTGTCTGTTATAATCGGGTTTCTCATCCTTAAAGGATATAAATCCATTAATTTAAATCTTGTGTTTGCCCACACCCCGCCAATGGATGCAATACTTCTGAGGACACAGGTGTTTGACGGTCTTTTCCCTGCCATTGCCGGAACTTTGTCTTTAATCACTGTTTCCATTTTATTGGCAGTACCTGCAGGCCTTGCAACGGGAATATTTCTTGCGGAATACTGCCCTTTAAAAATCAAATGGCTTTTTAATCTGCTTTTTGACATACTTGCAGGAATTC
>WGCX01000098.1 GCA_015493575.1 Desulfobacteraceae bacterium
CAGAAAGAGTACCTGACCTGATAAGGAGAGTGAAACTTTCAATTAACTGCTCCATACCAGCCTGTTTAACGGCAATTCCGCCGCCTGTACCAAGTTTTATTTCAATTAGTCCCATGTGCTCAAGGACACGCAGGGCTTCACGCAGAGTTCCCCTGCTCACATTGAATGTTTCCCTGAGTTCCCTTTCAGGGGGAAGCTTATCCCCGGGATTCAGCCTGCGCTCAAGAATTGCATCCCTGATCTGATCGACCACATTCTGGAAAATCCTGCTTTTTTTTACCCTTTGGAAATCAGGGGCTGCATTATCAGACATAATTTTCTAATCGTAATTAACCCTGTTATTATTAACAATTAACCGCTTAAATCCATATTTACCCGTTACAAATTATTATAATGGTCAGACCATTCGTAAAACAATAAACTATCCAAGTCAATATTTTTCTAAAAAAATTGGAAATTAATGTAAAATCCAAGGTGGGTCATGCCGGCAACCCAAATTTTTTTGATTTTTAATCACGGGAATTGTAAACAGGATAGGTCGGATGAGCCTTAGAAGACAGAAAATTTCCGGGTCAGACCTTTCGGATATTTCAGCCAAATGAATACTGAGCTGTCTGGTAAACTTCCTGGCGTATTTCCCTTTCATGCAGGCCGATGAGATATAAAAGGCCGTCAAGACCGACACTTGAAATGGCATTTGATGCCTTCTGCCGAACAAGGGGCTTGGCATTGAACGCCACACCAAGTCCTGCGATACTGATCATGGGAAGATCATTTGCCCCGTCACCCACTGCTATGGTCTGTTCAAGGGCAATATTTTCCCTTGATGCAATCTGTCTTAACAGAAAAGCTTTTCTCTCGCCGTCAACAATATCACCCACAACCCTGCCCGTGACTTTCCCGTTTTTTATATCAAGTTCATTGGCGTACACATAATCAAACCCCAGGCGTTCTTTGAGATAATCTCCCACAAAGGTGAATCCGCCTGACAGGATACCAAGCTTATAACCGAGCTGTTTCAATGTCCGGGTGACAAGGCTTACCCCTTCTGTCAGGGGCAGGTTCTCACAGATTTTTTCAAGCTGATCCTGCCTGATGCCCTTTAACAGTGCCACCCTTTTTCTGAAACTTTCCTTAAAATCCATTTCACCTCTCATGGCGGATTCAGTGATCCTGTTCACCTTGTCACCTGCCCCTGCAAGTTTTGCAAGTTCGACAATCACCTCTGCCTGGATCAGGGTTGAATCCATATCAAAAACGACAAGTTTCATGTTCTTGCGGTAAATATTATCAACGTGAAATGAAATATCGATCCCTGAATTCTGGGAAATTTCCATGAATCTTCTGCGCATATCCATTATACTAAGCGGTTTTCCACTGACTGAAAGCTGAACACTTGCCCTTGGATTATCCTGGGGATTTTCAAGGGAAATCCTTCCGGTAAGCCTTGTTATACCGTCAATATTAAGGTTGTTCTCTGAAATAACAGAAGCAACTGAAGAAATGTGCCCGGCCGAAATCGTTCTGCCAAGCAAAGTTATGATACGCCTTTCCTTTCCCTGTGCATGCACCCATTTTTCATAATTTTCAGAATCAACCGGTGTGATGTCAATGGAAAGGCCCATTTTATGCCCTTCATACAATATATCCTTGAAAATTGAAGAAAAGTCTTCGGGATCAGGAATTTCAGCGAGAATACCAAAAGAGATATAGTCGTGAATTACGGCCTGGCCTATATCAAGAATATTCACATCATATCCGGCCAGTATGCCTGTAATCCTGGCATCGAGCCCTTTCCTGTCCTTCCCCGTTATATTGACCAGTACAACATCACTCATCTAAGTTTTCCTTTATGTTAATTTTTTATCACCATATCATTGAGCCTGCACCCGGCATAAGCTGCCACAACCGGACATTTCGCTTTAAAAACAAAAAATATTCTGTCATCGTTTATATCAAGGGTTTCAAAGTTGCCCTGTCCCTTGGAGATGATCAGGTCTGCCTTTTCATAACAGGTTCTGAATTCATCAGAGCAATGGTCAAGTACAACTCCTGGCATTGCAGCCCCTGTATCAATCACATGGACAATATCAGTGATTCCGGTATAACGCGCATCTTCCATGGTGGCATCATTCTGGGTCGGCCCTCCGCGCACAGCATATGTTATTCTGTCACGGTCCAGTTTTTCCAGGACCAGCCTGTCAAAAACGATCTCGCCTGCGTTATCGGCAATCCACAATATGTTACGACTTCTCTTACACGCCCTTTCAAAATTTTTCACACAACCATTTATCTCCATGGACAATGATTCATTTATCGTGTCAAGAACTTTTTGTTTTCCCACACTCTGCTGACTTCCAAAATCAATGATATTTCCGGCAATACAAAGGCGGACTGCGGTTTCAAAATCTGAATTTCCAGCTTTCTGTTCAAGTTCGGGATAAAGACCAAGGCAAAAATCATTATATTTTTTTTTAATGGCACGGTATGGGTCAGTGCATCCCGTGACCTGTGTTACTACCTGCTGTATAGTAAGAGCCATCAGTGGCGGAGGTCCATCAAGCCTGCTATCAGCGAGAATTTTAAATATTTTCCGCATGATTTCAAAATGAAATTTTTCATTGCAGGTGGCAAGTTTTGCCGTATCAAGGGTTCCACGGGCAAAGCAGGCAAGGCAGTCAGCATGTAGCTTCATTGATTTTCCCCCATATTTTTTCCGGCCTGCTGATCTTCATGATCAAAATTGTAGAAACAAAATAAAACACTGCAAAAATAGTAAACACTATCCTGTAATCAGATCCAGTTGCATCAAGAATCATCCCTGACATCCATGGTCCTAAAAATCCCGCCAGAAAACCATAGGCCGTAAAAACCAGCCCGAAAATTCTGCCGAAATTTTCCAGCCCGAAAACCTCGGTGACAAGGGGTGCTGATACGGTAAAAAGCCCGCCAAATGCAAGGCCTACAAAGCATGCTAAAAAACTGACAACATAGATGTTGTCTGAATAGGGCATCAGCATATATGCAAGCCCGGCCATTGAAAATATGCATGCCATTATTTTCTGTTTGCGATATTGATCTGCAAGCCTTCCGCAAATAATACGGCCGATACCGTTGAGCACGTTAAATGCTGTCAGGATATAAATATATTGCCTTATTCCATAGCCAAGGTGTCTGCCGAATGAAGATGCAAGAACAATAAGCGAAATCCCCGATGCCCCTGCAAGGGCCCAGACAACCCACAAAAGCCAGAATGAATGCAGTTTAAAGGTGTTGATCAAAGACAGGGGCGGTGCAGAAAATTCAGGCCCGCAATATCCTTTTTCCACGTCCGGGACCTTTATAACAAAAAATGCAGCAATTCCTGCAAAAAGAGATGCAAAAGCCGCGGTATAGCAGGCAGTTCCATATCCCCAGGACAGCAGTACCCAGGCAAACACCGGAGACATGACGGCGGAAGAACCGCCAAAGGTCAGGTTCAGGATACCTGTCACAAGCCCCTTTGACCCTGGGAAAATCCCCTGGAAAATACTGAGACAGGGAATATAGACAAAACCGCAGAAAAAACCTTCAATAAATGCCCACAGATATACCTGATCCATGGATGAAGCCCGGGCCACAAAAATCATGGCAGAGGAACAGGCAAGGTTACCGGTAAGTATGATCAGACGCGGTGTCAATTTTTCAAGAAGTTTACCTGCAAGGTACATGGAACAGCCGGTGCCTGCAAGGATATAAAACATAATTCTGCCGATCTGGGCCTTGTTCACATGAAAAAAAGCCTGCCACTGGCCGGCCATGACTCCTGGGAACCCGAACACAAACGCACCCGGAAAAAAAAGCGCCAAACAGCCTGCACCGAGAATTATTTTTTTATTGAAAAATCGGCTCATAATTTTCCCAATGCATCATAAAAGTTCAATCCAGGCTTTTGCAGCACATCTTCAAATAATGTAAGTTTGATTTCACCAAGCCCTGGTCCCCGGGGCATGCATGGTATTCCCATCATATCATCTCCGCTCTTTATTTGCTGTGGGCCAATACGGATCTATATTTTTTTTATCAGAAAGCTTAATAACATAAGTTATGTTTTTAGGAAAATCCTATTTACAGGTTTATTCAATCTATATTACCCACATATGTTTTTTCATCCCTGCAGAAAGTTCAGCAGAATTCAGCACGAATTTTGTTTAAATTTAAAATCAGCGTCCTGTTATTGAACGTATTATTGAACAATAATTCAATATCTGATAGAAAATCATCCATGATGTATGATGTTATAATAATTGGTGCCGGCCCTGCGGGAAGTGCAGCAGCCTATGACCTTGCTGATGCAGGACTTAAAGTATTAATAATTGACAGGGTTGATTTCCCGCGGAGAAAACCCTGCGCCGGAGGTCTGACTGTCAAGACTGTAAATCTTTTCAGGTATGATATTTCATCAATGATAAAAAGACAGTGCAGGTGCATCAATATTTCAATGACTGGAATGAAAACTGCCAATACCTTTGGAGATGATATCCTCTGTTATATGACACAAAGAGAGGCTTTAGATGCTTTCTGCCTTGAAAAATCAATAAAAAAAGGCTGTGTCTTCAGGGTTATTGAAAATATTGTTTCCATTGAAGAAAAAAAGACACAGGTTATCATAAAAACCCCTGAAGAAATCATAAAAACAAATTATCTTATCGGAAGCGACGGGGTGAATTCCATTGTCCGCCGCAGTCTGGTGCATTCTGTTCCCATTAAAAGGTGTTTTGCCATTGAAATGGATGTTTATACCAAAAATCCATTTCAATACCACATGGAATTCAAATTTATACCAGAGAAAAAATCTTATTACTGGCTTTTCCCAAGGGATGATCATTTAAATATTGGAATTTATACTTCAAGCCCAAAACATGGCAGAACATTATTAAATAAAAAAAATTTAGCGCAATGGGCAGATTATAGACTTAATTCATATACACCAGATTCCATAAAAGGATACCCGCTTGGAACAGGAGGATGGAGGTACAGGGTAAAATCAGACAGGATTTTTCTTGCCGGAGATGCCGCAGGATTTTGCGAAAATTTTTTTGGAGAAGGAATATACCATGCCGTTAAAAGCGGTCAATACGCTGCAAAGGCAATCATTAAAGCCCTTAATACCGGATCAAATGCAGGGAAGGAATATCAAAAAAAAATACGCGTAATTCAAAAGGATCTGCTGATTTCACATGCAGGGTCACAATTGTTTTATAAATTCCCGGAA
>WGCX01000099.1 GCA_015493575.1 Desulfobacteraceae bacterium
GCTTCCCTGGATAAGGCGGCAGTGGACAATAACACCCCTGTAGGGATCATAATGGGAATCAAAGATAAGGGCCTGAAGAAAAGCATTGACGTCTCCTTTTGGAGCAGGAAAATATTTAACGGCAGCCTCAAAAACCTGATGAATCCCGATTCCTTTTTTTGCAGACACAAGAAGAGCACTTTCGCTGGCAAGACCAAGATCCTCATCGATCTGATCCTTTGCCCATTCTATTTCTGCGGAAGGAAGATCGATCTTATTGATTACAGGGATAATCTCCAGATCATGCTCCATGGCAAGATAAAGGTTTGCAAGTGTCTGTGCTTCCACGCCCTGGGTAGCGTCAACAAGAATAAATGCTCCTTCGCACGAGGCAAGGGCTCTTGATACTTCATAGGAAAAATCAACATGACCCGGGGTATCTATGAGATTGAGCAGATAATTTTTTCCGTTGTCTGCTTTATAGGGCAGAGACACAGTCTGGCTTTTGATGGTAATCCCCCTTTCCCTTTCAATGTCCATTGTATCCAATATCTGATTTTTGAAATCCCGGTCGGCAATGATTCCCGCAGCCTGTATCATTCTGTCTGATAATGTTGATTTGCCATGGTCAATATGGGCAATAATGCTGAAATTTCTTATATTTTCACGTTTTATGTTCAAAATTACTCCAAAGAATGAGTTGACATTTTGTATTAATCTTTATATTAATTTGTTATCACTTAAGTGTCTTTTTATCAGTGAGTTCATTTCTAACAGTCAGGGATAAAATAGTCAAGATGACACTTTCATCTGAATTTATTATGGTAAGGGTTTTATTTTCCACTTTGATATTCTGTCCATAAACTTTTATTTTTATATTTTCTAAAAATTTTATTTTAAAACCTGTGGATATTTTTTCGATGTGGGTATAATATAATAGGCCTTTGCTGAATAACAAAACAGGTTATTTATTTTTTTTTATAAAAGAAAGTCTTTGTAAAAAAACGTGTGACTTTCATTTCTTGTCAGAATCTTTGATTCTTTGAGGCAATCCGGGCCAATCCAGATCCGCCTCATGGCGTTTATTTGGAACGTATAATGACAATATCTATTCTCGTAGTTGATGATGACATATCAATAAAAGAAAATACTGAAGAATTTCTGAAAAGATCAGGATATGAGTGCATTTCTGCCTCAAGCGGAGAAGAAGCAGTAAAGCTTATAGAATTATTTCTTCCGGATATTGTGGTTACTGATATTCTGCTTACCGGAATGGACGGACTTGAACTGACAAGATTTATAAAAAAACACTACAAATCTGAAGTTATTGTAATGACGGGTTATGGTGCAGATTATTCATACGAGGAGGCGGTAAACGCTGGAGCAAGCGATTTTATTTTTAAACCGTTTCGTTTTGAAGAACTTGCCCTGCGAATTAAAAGGGTTATCAGGGAGTTGAAACTTAAAATAATCAATGAAAAAATGATCACAGAACTTGAATCACTTGCCATCACAGACGGTCTTACAAAATTATACAATTCAAGACATTTTTTTAAGCAGCTTCAAAGTGAGATGGAAAGGCATATGCGTTATTCAAGGCCTTTATCCCTTCTTCTCATGGATATAGATGATTTTAAAAATTTTAACGATACCTTTGGGCATCTTGAGGGAGACAGAGTACTGATAAAGGTGGGACAGATTATCACTTCATGTTTAAGAACTATGGATACAGCCTATAGATATGGTGGTGAAGAATTCACTGTTATTCTCCCTGAGACAGAACTTAAAAGGGCCTGCGTAGTTGGGGAAAGAATCAGAAAAGCTCTCATAGATGGAAAATTTCATACAGAATCCCATAAAGACCTTAATGTGACAATCAGTGTAGGTGGAACTGATTTTACAAAGAACGATGATTGTCAGTCTTTTATTAAAAGGGCAGATAAGGCAATGTATATGTCCAAATTCAAGGGTAAAAACAGAGTAACCTGCCTTTCATTCGATCAGCAAACTCCCGATTTTGAGCATTAATTGTATATTTTTTACATTCCTGTAAACGCTTCATCAGTGTTATTGTACAATAATTCTGCTAATTTGAAATCCAGGATGGAATCTATATCGATTGAGTGTTCTTCCGGCATTTTATAGGCAAAGGTATCGGGCCCGAAAAAACCATTGTATTTACGGATATACTCTGTTTTCGCTAAATATATTGCACCGTTAAGCCTGTAATAAACCGGCAGATCCTGCCTGCGTCTGTTCAAAATCTCCTTTTTGAGAAAATCTTTCATACTGCCGTCTGCAGGCAGTGTGTTCGACCACCAGGGATGATGATCGGTTTTGCACACTGAAACAACTGATCCTGCTTTTTTATTTATTAGAATTTTAACAGCACCATTGATATCATCTGTTCTCCGCAACGGGGAGGTGGGCTGCAATAGTAAAATATATTCAGGCCGGTAATTTTTATTTTTTTCCAGCCAGTCTATGGCATGGAAAATAACATCTATGGTTGAAGTGTCATCTTTCGACAGTTCACAGGGGCGCATAAAAGGAACTCTGGCCCCATATTTTTCTGCAATTTCAGCTATTTCTTTATAATCGGTTGATACAATTGTTTCATCAATACTATCACATTCCAAAGCTGCTTTAATGGTAAAAGAGATGAGAGGTCTGCCACATAGATGTTTTATATTTTTGCCCGGCAGTCCCTTTGATCCTCCACGGGCAGGAATAATTGCCATGACCTGTTTGTTGTTTATCATTATGTCCTGATTTTCCTTAAAGAATAGATTTTTGAAAAATTAAGTCGCCCAGGATTATTGTAAGAATACCTGGCATGATAGTTCTTATTAAAAGGGTCTTAATTGATCATCATGCCAATATTTTCGAATATTTTCAGTAGATCAGAGGTGACAGGATATGAAACACCATTAATTTTTATATAAGAGCTGGGTGTAAAAGTATTGGTGTCATCATTAGATTGGAAATTACATTCAACATTGTACGGGGTTCCTCCAATAGTTACTATTACGTTGCCGGTACCAGTATGTGTGTCAGTCTGATCAGAAGATGTGACAGTTATGGTACCTTGCATAGAAACTGACTGAATGACTGAAAAATTATTATACTGATAAGTCAATGTTACATCCATATCAGGATCGAGGTCAGCGGCATTTTGACTGGTAATTGTGTAATTGCCTGTTATAGTTGACGTCCCTCCATAGTAACCGTCTACCTGTATTGATATGTTGGCGGCATATGATGTTGCAGTACAACAAAAGATAAACATTAATACAAACAAAAAAATAGGTTTTGTTTTCATGATCATTTTCCTTTTAATTATTTGTTATACTTAAAAATCACGATACGCCCTGCAGTGCAGGTTTATCGGACTTATTCATGGCGAAGAGCCTCAATGGGGTTAAATTTTGCAACCTTATTTAATAGCGTAAAAATTTTTTCTGTAAATTCGATTTTCAGTAAAAGCTCAGGGTTTGTAAATCAGAAATTGAAAATGCCGAGTCAAAACTTACACTTCCTTTTTTAAAATGATAAAATCAAAAGAAAGAGTGACCCAACAATAAATTGATACCGCAATAATGATAGTTTTGCAACTAAGAAATTTAAATAATCGGGAAGACCTTTTTATGAAAAACGCGATGGATTTGTGAAACAAGGATTTATTTTTTTATTGACCATACATCTCATTTAAAATATATAAAAAGATAATATCACTGGGGGCGCTTTTATTAAAGCTGAGAGAAGTGGAAAACTTCAACCCTTGGAACCTGATACGGTTAGTACCGGCGTAGGGAAAGTGTATGAAGCACCAAATCCTTTCTGCTTTTTTCATCAATCTCTGCACATTTAAAAAATATTTTCTGTTTCCGGTTCCTCAGGGGGAAAAAGTCCCCTTTAAATTTAAAAGTTAAGAACTGGAGGCTTTATGGAAATAAACCTTAACGGGAAAAAAATTCAATCCAGAAGTAAAACAATAATGGAACTTGTGCTGGAAAGGGATTTGAATCCCGGATCCCTTATTGCTGAACTTAATTATAAAATCATTAAACAGGAAAACTGGGAAAAAACTGCCATTAAACATGGCGATAATATTGAACTTTTAAGTTTTGTACAGGGAGGATAAGAATAATAAATGCTGGAAAAGGATTTTTTTATAAAAACAGAAAAACAGCCTGACATGGAAAACGATGCACTGCTCCTTGGGGGGGTAAAATTTTCAAGCAGGCTTTTAACGGGAACGGGTAAATTTTCATCAAGGAAATTAATTGCTCCAATGCTTGAGAAAAGCGGATCAAAAATGATCACCATTGCTTTAAGAAGAGTTGATCCCGATGCAGAACAGGAAAATATATTAAATTATATCCCCGGTTCTGTTACCCTGCTGCCAAACACCTCCGGGGCCAGAACTGCTGAAGAAGCTGTTCGTATCGCAAGAATAGCAAGGGAAGCCGGATGTGGAAAATTTATTAAAATAGAAGTCATCAATGATATGCATTACCTTCTGCCGGATAACAATGAAACGGTGAAGGCAAGTGAAATACTTGCAAAAGATGGTTTTATTGTCCTTCCCTATGTAATGCCGGATATCATGACGGCAAGGCAGTTATACGATGCAGGAGCTGCTGCAGTGATGCCGTTAGGATCTCCCATTGGCACTAACCGCGGCCTTGAAATGAAGCCCATAATAAAAATTATCATTGAAAAATCTAAACTTCCGGTAATTGTTGATGCTGGAATTGGAAGACCGTCGCATGCTGCAGAAGCCATGGAAATGGGTGCAGATGCCGTTCTTGTAAATACCGCCATAGCAACAAGCAAAGATCCGGTGCTTGCAGGTGAAGCTTTTGGCCTTGCAGTAAAAGCCGGAAGGATGGCATATCTTGCCTTGATGGCTGAAAAAAAAGATTATGCTGCTGCATCTTCGCCTTTAACCGGTTTTTTAAGGGAGTAATTTGTATGTCTTTTATTAATTTAATAGATAAATTTGAAAATTTTGACTTTAAAGAATATTTTCAGTCAGTCACTAAAAAAGATGTTGAAATATCCCTGACCCGGACAAATCCTGATCCCTTTGACCTTTTGAACCTTTTATCCGATCCGGCACAATTTTTTCTTGAGGAGATGGCGCAAAAATCTGCAAAGCTTACGCAGCAGTATTTTGGAAAAACGATAAGCCTTTATGCACCCATGTATATTTCGGA
>WGCX01000100.1 GCA_015493575.1 Desulfobacteraceae bacterium
ACATTAAAGATTTAAGAGGGTCAGGCTTTCCTTATTGTCATTATCTCAACTTTTGAGGTTAACATATATTTATAGTTTGATAACAACGAATAAGAAAAGCCTGACCCCCTTTTTGGAAAAATTTCATTTAAAAAACTTGATAATCGAGTTTAAGGTAACTTCCAAAAAATAATTTACGCATCCTGTTTGCCCTTTTGCCCGTTTTCTCTATTGTGATAACAGGCACATAGTTCAATGAAATTGCCTGATCTATGTTTTTATGGTACCGGATATTTTATCGATATAATTTGAAATCTCCTTTACCCTTGTTTTATGGGCAACGATAAAGAGCTTGTCATCGGGATAGACCTTATCTCCTCCCCTCGGCATTATAATTTTCTGAATTTTTTTCTGGTAAATCCCTGCAAAAACGCAATTATCTGAAAAAATGTCTTTTTTTGCAAGCTCCATTATTGTTATTCCCTCGTCAGGGTCGGCTCCTGGAAATTTAATCATGATCAACTGGGTGTTTCTGTCCTCAAGGTTGGAAATTATTCTGATATTGGGATTTTCCAGCTCCATGAGAATTTTATTCCTGAAAAGCTCAATCATATTGCACACCGATGAGATTCCTGCCGCTTTATAAACCTGTGCATATGAAGGATCACGCATTTTTACCATCACTCTTTTCACATTGAAACTTTTTGCGAGGATGGAAAAAGTAAGATTGGCAGTGTCCGAGTACATTGCACCTATGGCAATATCTGCTTTTTCAATACCTGCAGCCTTCAGTGTATTGATATCGGTTGAGTTTCCATTCACTGTAACAACACCTGACTCTGCATATATTCCTTCACAGCGTTCATTATCAAGATCTATGACAACAACATCATGTTTACGTTCAGCAAGTGCCGATGCAAGTGTAGAGCCTGCTATTCCGCCTCCTGCAATGATAATATACATAATCAAAAACTCCTGTAATTGAAAATTACTTTTTCCACGACATCGGGAAGATAAGTACAATTAAAGGCAGTATCTCAAGCCTGCCTGCAATCATGCCAAAGGTGTAAGTCCATTTAATCAAAGGATGAAGGGAAGCCATTTTATGCACGGAAAAATAAAACGGCCCCATGTTTCCCATTGCTGAAAGCATGCCTGAAAGTGACTGCCACGCATTCAAGTCTGAAAAAAACGCTGTTATACCTGCACCTGCAAATATCAGAATGGTCCAGGCGCATAAAAGTGAGCAGATCAGCCGGATCTGCTGGTCGGATATCACCTTTTTCTGTACCACAACGGGAAGAACGGCCCTGGCCGGCAAAACAAGTCTCATCAATTCGGTTTTTAATGTTTTAACCATGATACCCAGCCGCAGAAGTTTTATCCCGCCGGCTGTGGAGCCGACACAGCCTCCCACAAACATCAGAAACATGAAAATCTGCTTTGCAAGGGCAGGGAAAAAGGCTGCATTTATGTCTTTTGTTGCAAATCCTGTGCTTGTTATCATGGAGGCAACCTGGAAAAAACTTATTCTGAATACATCATTAATTTTTTTTAGGCTCTGTGCAAAATGATTTGAAAAATCTGCCATACTGATTGGAAAATGGGCGAAATGATCCAGCATGATGAAAAATGTTGAGCACATAAGAACCCCCCAGAACCATTTCATTTCAAAATCACGGAAAGGTGCCATAAAATGCCCGTTAAACACCTGAAAATGTATTAGAAAATTGATCCCTCCCATGAGCATGAAAAATATTATTGTATATTCAATTAAAATCCCATGTTTGAATCCTGAAAAAAAACCGATACTTGCATCATGAGTTGAAAACCCGCCCGTTGAAATTGCAGTCAAGCTGTGGGTTAAAGCATCAAAAAATGTCATACCCTCTGCCCACAACAGTATAATGCTGACCACAGTAAAAAAAATATATATTGACCACAGAACTTTTAAAGTGTTGTATATACCGGGCACCGGCCTTGGAGCTGCAATTTTATGGCCTTCAGATCCAAAAAGAGTTGAAGATGCCCCCCCTCCCCTGAATGCAACGGCAAGAAAAAAAGTTAAAATTCCAAGACCGCCAATCCACTGGATAAGGGCCCGCCAGAAAAGAATGGCCATTGGCATTGAATCAAGACCTTCAAAAACCGTTATGCCGGTTGTTGTAAGCCCGCTTGCAGTTTCAAACACCGCATCCACAAAGGATTTGTGAAGTCCGAAAATAAAAGGAAGGCTTCCCACGATGGAAATGGCAAACCAGGCAAGGGCGGTAATCACCATCCCTTCTTTTACGCTTGGAGCCCGTTTTGGGATTCCCCTTTGGAGAATAATGCCAGTTAAAATCGAGATCAGTGATGGCAGAAGAAAAGTAGTGATTTCATAATGATCCCTGGCAAGTTCATGAAAGAATACAGCAGGTATAAATGGTAAAAGTAACAGAATCCCAAAAACGGTTAACAAGGCACCAAGATAATTAAGAATAAATATTTGAGATTTTAATTTGGTGAACAATATATTCCGCCTGATTTTTTTATCAACGGTCAGTAAATAATCGACCTTAGCAATCCTTAATATACACATCTTTAGCTCATTTCGGATAAAATACCCATATAC
>WGCX01000101.1 GCA_015493575.1 Desulfobacteraceae bacterium
CAGTAAATATATGTTAATCTCAAAAGTTAAGATAATGACAATAAGGAAAGCCTGACCGTCTCAAATCTTTAATGTCTGATAAAAACTTGATAATCGAGTGTAAGGAAAATGAAAAATTCATATGATTAACAAAGTTACGGACAAAAGAACACTAAAAGAAATTGCACGGCGCAGAACATTTGCAATCATAAGCCATCCTGATGCAGGTAAGACTACCCTTACTGAAAAACTGCTTTTTTTCGGTGGTGCCATACAGCATGCAGGAGCCGTGAAATCACGAAAGACAAAAAGAAGCGCCACAAGTGATTTTTTATCCATCGAACAGGAAAGGGGAATAAGTGTATCTTCTTCTGTGATGAAATTTAACTATAAAAATTACGAAATAAATCTTCTTGATACGCCGGGGCATAAGGATTTTTCTGAAGATACCTACAGGGTTCTTACAGCAGTTGACTGTGCTGTTATGATAATTGACAGCGCAAAGGGGGTTGAGCCCCAGACAAAGAAGCTGATGGAAGTCTGCCGGATGCGCAATACGCCCATTATCACATTTATAAACAAACTGGATCGTGAAGGCTTGGAGCCCCTTGATCTGTTTTCAGATATTGAGGACAAACTTCAAATCGAATGTACGCCGCTATCATGGCCCATTGGGATGGGGAAATTATTTAAAGGTGTTTATAATATAAAAAAAAAAGAACTCGGGCTTTTTTCTCCGGGTTATTCTCCAAAAGATATGGACGGGCTTATCATTAATGATCTTAATGATCCTGTTCTTGATGAAAAGCTTGGAAGCCAGGCCGATGAACTAAGAGATGATATTGAACTTATAAATGGGGCATCGGACCCCCTTGATATGGATTTTTTTCTGAAGGGCAGTCAGACCCCTGTTTTTTTCGGCAGCGCCATAAATAATTTTGGAGTAAAGGAAATGTTAGACGCTTTTGTTGAAATGGCGCCACCTCCTGTGGCAAGGAAAACAACAACAAGAGATGTGGCCCCTGATGAAGACCAGTTCTCGGGATTCACATTTAAAATCCAGGCCAATATGGACCCTGCCCACAGGGACAGGATCGCTTTTTTCAGGATATGTTCGGGAAAATTTCACAAAGGCATGAAATTAAGACATCACAGGATTGGCAAAGAGATAATCATATCCAATGCCACCATGTTCATGGCAAAGGAGAGAAACAACGTGGAGGAAGCCTATCCCGGGGATATCATAGGCATTCATAATCACGGAACGATCAAGATAGGAGATACATTTACGGAAAAAGAACCCCTTAAATTCCTCGGTATCCCTAATTTTGCACCGGAGCATTTCAGAAGGGTGATTTTAAAAAATCCATTAAAAACAAAGGCTCTTCAGAAAGGACTGCTCCAGCTTGCAGAGGAGGGTACCATTCAGGTTTTCAGGCCGGCCACCTCGAATGATTATATCCTTGGTGCAGTGGGGGTCCTCCAGTTTGAAGTTACAATGGCAAGGCTGAAGGCAGAGTATAATGTTGATGCAGGATATGAACCTGTGAACTTTTCCGTGGCAAGGTGGGTAAGCTGTGAAAACAAGGAAACATTAAATGCTTTCAAAAAACAGAATGCCCACGGTATGGCAGTGGATTCCGAAGGCTGGCTGAGCTTTTTAACCACAAGTGAATATCAGCTGGGTTTTGTCATGGAGGACTGGCCCGATATAGAATTCCACAAATTCAGGGAATATGTGTAATTTTTTCAGGCAGCCTTGATATGGCTCCTCCTCCTGTGGCTGAGTAATAACGTAAAAAATACAGAGTTAAAGAAATCTATTTTATATTAAATCAGACTGTTTTATGGGTTTTAAATCTATTTTAGTTTTTATTATTGATTAACATAAATATTTAAGGAGAAAAAAATGTCAGACAAAAGAATTTTTAATTTTAATGCAGGGCCAGCTGCCCTGCCGCTTCCGGTTTTAAAGGAAATTCAGTCATCTTTTTTAAATTACAATAATTGCGGGATGTCCGTTACAGAGATCAGCCACAGGTCAAAATATTTTGATGATATCATAAATGATGCCGTGGCAAGGACAAAAAGGCTGCTGGGCCTTGATGACAGATTTCACGTATTGTTTATCCAGGGAGGCGCAAGCCTTCAGTTTGCCATGATCCCCATGAATTTTCTGAATAATGGGAAAAAAGCGGATTATGTGAATACAGGGACCTGGTCAACAAAGGCGATCAAAGAAGCTGAAATCCTGAAAAAAGATTTTAACGTTGCAGCCTCTTCAGAGGATAAAGATTTTTCCTATATACCGGAAAACATAAAATTTACCGAAAATGCAACCTATGTCCACATAACTTCAAACAACACCATCAAGGGAACCCAGTGGCAGGAATTTCCCGATACAAATGGTGTCCCTTTTATAGCTGATATGTCTTCTGACATCATGAGCCGTCCCCTTGACATGGAAAAATTCGGTATGATTTACGCCGGAGCCCAGAAAAATATAGGACCTGCAGGGCTCTGCATGGTTATTTTAAGGGATGATCTTCTAAGCCAGGCGGAAGAGAATTTACCGTCCATGCTGAAATACTCCACATATTCATCTAAAAATTCCATGTATAATACACCTCCCTGTTTTGGGATATATACGGTTCAGCTTATTTTAAAATGGCTTGAGGAGGAGATAGGCGGCCTTGCAGCAATGGAAAAACGCAATGTCAGTAAAGCGGAATTTCTCTATGATTTTATTGATGCAAGTGAATTTTACAGGGCAACGGCTGAAAAGAACAGCAGATCCCTGATGAACGTTACATTCCGTCTTCCAACGGAGGATCTGGAAAAAGATTTCATCGCAAAAGCTGCAGCAGAGGGTTTTGGAGGACTTAAAGGGCACAGATCAGTCGGCGGATGCAGGGCATCCATTTACAATGCCACAGAACCAGAAGCTGTTGAAGCCCTTGTGAAATTTATGAAATCTTTTAAAAAGGAGAATTAGAATGAAGGTCCTTGTAAGTGATAAAATGGGTGAGGCCGGACTTAATATTTTCAGGAATGCCGAAGGAATTGAGCTTGATGTCAAAACAGGGCTTTCCCCTGAAGAACTAAAGGAAATTATCGGCCAGTACCACGGGCTTGCCATCAGAAGCGCCACAAAGGTGACAAAGGAGATCCTTGATGCGGCAGTGAATCTTAAAGTTATAGGCAGGGCTGGAATAGGCCTTGACAATGTTGATATTCCTGAAGCCACAAGGCACGGTATTGCCGTTATGAACACTCCTGGAGGCAACACCGTTACAACTGCGGAGCATGCCGTTGCCATGATGATGGCTTTGACAAGAAATATCCCGCGGGGTACTGCAAGCCTTAAAAACGGCCAGTGGGAAAAGAAAAAACTCCAGGGTAAGGAGTTGTTTCACAAAACCCTTGGTGTGATCGGATTCGGTAATATCGGTTCCATTGTGGCTGACAGGGCGCACGGCCTTAAAATGAACGTGATTATTTTTGATCCCAATATCTCTTCAGAGCATATTGAAAAAGCAGGATATGAAAGTGTTACCTTAGACGAGCTGTACAAGAGATCCGATTACATCACCATACACGTGCCAAAGCTTGAAAGCACCACAGGCCTTTTAAACAAGGATGCCTTTTCCAAAATGAAAAACGGGGTGATGGTGATCAATTGTGCCAGGGGCGGCATTATTGATGAGAACGATCTTTTTGATGCAATTAAACTTGGAAAGGTTGCAGGAGCTGCCCTTGACGTTTTTGCAACTGAACCTCCGGGGGAGAATCCCCTTCTTTCACTTGATCAGGTGATTGCAACGCCCCATCTTGGTGCATCCACAAGCGAGGCCCAGACAAATGTTGCCGTTGCAGTGGCAAACCAGATAATTGCTTATCTGACAAAAGACACAATTATCAATGCTGTAAATGTTCCGTCAGTAACCGGAGAGCTGCTTGAAAAACTACGTCCATATCTGTTCCTTGCCGACAAAATGGGCTCCATGCAGGCACAGATGACGGACAGCCCCATTAAAGAAGTTATAATAGAGTATGCAGGGGATTTCCAGAATCTTGAACTGAAACCGGTAACGATTTCTGCGATCAAGGGGCTTCTTACGCCACTTGTGAAATACGAGATCAACTCTGTTAATGCAACGGCTCTGGCAAAGGACAGGGGAATCAGTGTCAGTGAAACAAAAAACAGTGAAAGCGGGAATTACAGAAACTTAATAAGAATTACCGTGATTTCCGAGACCCAGACCAACCTTGTCACCGGCACTATTTTTGGTAAAGATGATGCAAGGATAATAAGAATTAATAAATTCCGTCTTGAAGTTATACCAGAGGGACATCTGTCCCTGATCCATAATATTGACAAGCCCGGTTCCATCGGAAGCATCGGGACCTGTCTTGGAGAAAATAAAATCAATATCGCACGCATGACAGTGGGAAGGGAAGATGACGGAGACAGGAATATAATTTTTCTTGAAACAGATACTCCCATACCTGAAAATGTCGCAGCTGAAATTACCGAGCTTGGTCTTGTGCATTCCATTAATACTTTTGAATTATAGAAATTTTTTTGGATATGCCCGTGTGTTTTGTGGTGAAAAAAACAAAAAAGCGACAAATGGAAAAAATACCGGAAAAATTATAAAATGTTCATGACTGGCTGCTTTTATTTGAGAATATTGGAGACAATGATTTTTACCCCTAAATTTTCAGGAATAATCATGGCAGTCAGTTTATGAATATCATAATTTTATTTGAAAGTGATTTTACCGGTCATGGAAAGGTAAAACTTGCAGGAAGGCGTTTTGGTTACATAAAAAAAGTACACAGGGCCAGCCCAGGCGATTTTTTGTTCGTGGGATTGCTGAACGGGCAGATGGGAAAGGGGCTGGTAACAAAAATTACCGATCGTTTTGTTGAAATGGAAGTGGTTCTGGATATTCCCCCGCCTGAACCTCTCCCCCTTGTTCTGGTTCTTGCACTTCCAAGACCTAAAGCGGTGAGAAGAATTATTCAGGCAGTTACCTGTCTTGGAGTAAAAACAATATACCTGATAAATTCATGGAGAGTTGAAAAAAGTTTCTGGTCAAGCCCTGTTTTGAAAACAGAGAATGTTGAAAAAGAATTGATTCTTGGCCTTGAACAGGCAAAGGATACAAGGATGCCTGAAATTTTTTTTAAGCCCTTATTCAAACCCTTTGTACTTGAAGAACTGCCTTTAATTGCAGAAAAAACAATTGCTTTAACAGCTCATCCAAAATCTTTTGCGCCATGTCCGAAAGATGTGGCAAAACCTGTAACTCTTGTCATTGGGCCTGAAGGTGGATTTATTGATATTGAAATTAAGACCCTGGAAAAGTCAGGATTTAAAACAGTAAGCCTTGGCAAAAGAATTTTAAGAACTGAAACAGCTGTGCCGGTTTTAATTTCGAGACTCACAACATTAAGATAGTCATTGTTTCATCGTTAAAGTTTCTTATAAACCGCCATGAGGCAGATCTGAACTTTAAAAATAAATATTTTATAATTATGGGAAAATGCAGATCAGAGATGTTTTAAAAACCGGTTCTAAATTCTGTATAATTGCAGCATTATTCTGCTTTATCGGGTCGTGTAAAGTATCCGCTGATATTTATAAATTTATAGACAGTAATGGCGTGGTAAATTTTACCAATGTCCCTACGTCATCTGATTATAAGCTTTATATCAGAGAAATACCCGATCAAAACTTGTATAAAGATGATAATGCAGAATTTGATTCATTGATAAAAAAAGCTTCTCATAAATTTGACGTAGCTTTCCCTCTTGTCAAAGCTGTGATTAAAGTGGAATCGAATTTCAATCCCCATGCTGTGTCATCAAGGGGCGCCAAAGGATTAATGCAGATCATGCCGGATAATTATAAAAAACTTTATGTCGCAGACCCGTTTAATCCTTTCCAGAATATTATGGGGGGAACACGGCACCTTAAACAGCTTCTGACACATTACAATGGCAAACTGCCCCTTGCCCTTGCAGCATATAATGCAGGAACCGGTGTCGTGGACAGGTATAGAAACATACCTCCTTTTAAGGAGACAAAGGATTATGTCAGAAAAGTGATGAAGCTGTTTAATACATATAATGATAAAATAAGGTCCAATGCAGACTGAAATTTGTAAAATCAATAAAATCAATCAGTTCCATGTGTTTTGTCCAAAGAAAGCGATGCCGGCAACCCATTTGCATCTCCCCCCATTTCCTGATTTCTTGTTTTCTGGGCAGAGATTAAAGAGTAAGACTATAAATGGATCATCCGGCATCCTGTCGAATTTATCTTTGTTGCTTTAACAGCAGAATCTCCTTATTTATCAATATTTAAATGCATTGTTTTAATAAATTCCGTGAGTTTTTCTTTCATTTCGGGACGTTCCATGGCAAATGCCATATTTGCCATCTGAAAGCCTGCCTTATCGCCGCAGTCAAACCGGTTGCCCTGAAATTTGTAACCGAATATGGGCTGATTTGTCAGTAATTGTTTCATGGCATCTGTGAGTTGAATTTCGTTGCCTGCACCGGCCTCTATTCTGCCAAGTATATCAAAGATTTTCGGGGTAAGAATGTATCTGCCTATGATTGCAAGATTTGAGGGAGCTTTTTCCGGCTCAGGTTTCTCAATCATATTTTTGATGCGGACAACATCTTCCTCTATTGCATCAGCATCAAGTATTCCATATTTGTCGGTCTGATCATCTGCCACCTCCATGACAGCAACAATGGACGCTCTGAGCCTGTCAAATTTATCCACCATCTGGGACAGGACAGGAGTTTCAGACTGGATAAGGTCGTCTGCAAGCAGGACGGCAAAGGGTTCATCTCCCACTATATCCCTGGCGCACCATATGGCATGTCCCAATCCAAGTGGTTCATTCTGGCGTGTATATATTATTGTTCCTGTTTTAGGGACAAGATCCTTTACCTGCCGCAGCAATTCTTCCTTTTTCTTATTTTTAAGGGCAACCTCCAGTTCAAAGGAGCGGTCAAAATGGTCTTCGAGAGCTTTTTTACCCCTGCCCGTGACAAAAATAATATACTCTATACCTGCAGCAAATGCTTCTTCAACGGCATATTGAATAATAGGTTTATCAACTACGGGAAGCATCTCTTTTGCCATGGCCTTTGTTGCAGGAAGAAATCTTGTTCCAAGCCCTGCAACGGGAAACACTGCTTTTCTGATTTTCATAAATTCTCCTTTAACTCGATTATCAAGTTTTTATCGAACATTAAAGATTTAAGAGGGTCAGGCTTTCCTTATTGTCATTATCTCAACTTTTGAGGTTAACATATATTTATAGTTTGATAACAACGAATAAGAAAAGCC
>WGCX01000102.1 GCA_015493575.1 Desulfobacteraceae bacterium
GAATGCTAACCGAATATTTACAAATAAATAAAAAGTTGATAATATATCCCGGTCATTATGATTGCAACCAAATATTTATCAATTTTATAATTTTCTATCAGACTTCAGTGAGATATTGTTAAAATGCAAAGTTTTTGTCACACGCAAAGTTTTTTATCACACATTGACCTATGACAAAATCCCAGATAATTGAGTAACCTTAATTTTATATATGGGACTTTTTTGCAAAACAAGGTGCCAGTGCCATGCTTTGCTGCGGATAAATCCGAACCTTACCTCATCGGCCTCATTGTCGTTAAACATATAACATAAAAAAATAATATTGATAAATCAAATCATCAGGGTTATAAACGCTAATATCTTTATATATTCAATCCAAAATGGATGCCATTGTAGTTTATAGTTTAAATAATTGATTTATTAGAAAAAAAATACAATACAGGAAATTTCTTATGCGCTTTGAACCTGTCATAGGACTTGAAGTCCACGCCCAGCTCAAAACAAAAACAAAAATATTCTGCAGCTGCTCCACAAAATTCGGGGCGCCGCCAAATAAAAACACATGTCCGGTGTGCACGGGAATGCCCGGTGTGCTGCCGGTATTAAATAAACAGGCCGTAAGTTTTGCCATAAGATGCGCCCTTGCAACAAACTGCGCCATTGCACATGAAAGCAGGTTTGACAGAAAAAATTATTTTTATCCCGATCTTCCCAAGGGATACCAGATCTCACAATATGCAATGCCAATTGCCGAGCACGGACATCTTGACATTGAAAGTGAAAATGGCAACAGAACCACCATAGGCATTACACGAATACACATGGAGGAAGATGCAGGTAAGCTGATCCACGATGCTGCAAGGTCAAAGACCATGGTTGATTTGAACAGAACCGGGGTTCCCCTTGTGGAAATAGTCAGCGAACCTGATATAAGATCCCCCAAAGAAGCCGGGGCATACCTGAGGAAACTCCACTCCATAGTACAATACATTGATGTGTGTGACGGAAATATGGAAGAAGGAAGTTTCAGGTGTGATGCAAACATTTCATTGAGACCCGTTGGAGAAAAAAAATTCGGCACCCGCACTGAACTCAAAAATTTAAACTCCTTCAGGCATGTGGAAAAGGCCCTTCAATATGAAATTGAACGTCAGGCATACATTCTTGAAGACGGGAAAAAAATAGTGCAGGAAACAAGGCTATGGGACCCTGCAAAGAGCAGAACAATATCAATGAGGAGCAAGGAAGAAGCCCATGATTACAGATATTTCCCTGAACCTGATCTTGTACCTTTAATCGTTGATGATCAATGGATAGCAAAAGAAAAAGAAAATCTTCCTGAACTTCCGGAAAAGAGAAAGGCAAGATTCATTGCAGACTATAAAATCCCATCCTACGATGCTGAGGTGCTTACATCAACAAGGGAACTTGCAGATTATTTTGAAACAGCTTCAAAAAATATTAAAAATAAAAAACAGGTCAGTCACTGGGTTATGGGACCTGTACTTGGACTTCTCAAGGCAAAGAGCACTGATATAAAAAATTCACCTGTTTCACCTGAAATGCTTGCAGAGCTTATAACACTTATCGAAAACAGAACAATAACAGCAGGTGCTGCAAAAACTGTTTTTGAAGAAATGATTTCATCTGACAAAAACCCCGTAACAATTGTAAAAGAAAAAGGACTTGAGCAGGTTAAAGACAATACCGAACTTGAAAATATAATAAACCAGGTGATTGAAGCAAACCCCAACGAGCTTGAAGCATATAAAAAAGGAAAAACAAAACTTTTCAGTTTTTTTATGGGGCAAATCATGAAAAAAACCAGGGGCAAGGCCGATCCGGCGGCAGTTACTGAACTTTTAAAAACTAAACTGTAAAAATACTGGAGATCTTACTTTGAAATTCCAAAAAATCAAAAAAATCCTGACAATATTAATCATGATTTGCCTTGTTCCTGCAGGGATCATATTCAGTACGGCAAAAACTGCAAGTGCAAATGCAAAAATAAAAACCATTGTGATTCTCCCTTTTGAAGTAAACTCAAAAAAAGATATTTCATTTATCAGATCGGGAATTGTCCAGATGCTGAACTCAAGGCTTTCATGGAAAGACCATGTATCTGTTGTTGATGGAATAGACATTGCCGGCAAAAAATCGGATTCCCGGCACCTGTTAAAAAGTATATTAAATAAAAATCATGATTTACCCGGAGTATTAGATGGAAATTATGACTATGTTCTTACTGGCAGTATTACGGAATTTGCAGGGGCCTTCAGTATTGACGTAAAAGTTATCAATGCAGGAGATAAAACATCTCGAAGTTTTTTTCACCAGGCTTCCGGCATGGAAAAAATTATCCCGGGGATTGATATTCTTGCCGCGGAAATAAACAAAACAATATTCAACCGCACAACAGCAGCCCTTAGAAAAAGAGCAGGCCATGGTAAAGCATATGAAAGCAAAAAAGAAAAAATTATAAGACAAAACCCGGAAAAACTACTTGAAGAGCAATTTGGCAAAGAAGAACAAAAGGAACGTCCTTTCTGGAAATTCTGGGGTAAAAATAATAACCCGGTTACAACTAACGATAATCAGATTACAAAAGAACGTCCCTTCTGGAAATTCTGGGGCAAAGACAGCAACCAGGATAATAACAATGAAAATGATACCGGTACAAAGGACCGGGAACCTGAAAAAAAGAAAAAACCCTTCTGGAAAATATGGTGATATAATTCCTTTTTTTTTATGTGCTATATATTAAGGGCTTCTTCAATTTCCCCTGCTATTGCATCAGCAGCTGATGCAGGGTCAATCGCAGTTTTTATGGGACGTCCGACAACAATAAAATCTGCTCCTGCCGTGACTGCCCCGGCAGGAGTTGTAATTCTCTTCTGATCATCATTTTCCACTGCCATAAAAGCAGGTCTTATACCAGGGGTTACAACAAGAAATTTTTTCCCGAAACGGCCCTTTATCATACCTGCTTCCCTGCCTGAACATACAATGCCTCTGCACCCTGCCTCAAAAGCCATTTCTGCTCTTTTTAAAACAAGAAGACTGGGGTCGGAAGAATATTTTTCCTTAAATCCTGCATTCCTGACCACAGAACCGTCATTGTCAGTGAGCAGGGTAATCCCAAGCACACCTGTCTTATCCTGTCCGCCCTCAACCGCCATTTCAAGCATTTTTGCCGAAGATGCGCAATGTACGCTTACAAAATCAGCACCCGTTGCAGCTGCCCTTTCCATCGCTCTTTTCACGGTAATTGAAATATCATGAAGCTTCAAATCAAGAAAAATCCCGGCCCCGCTCAAATCCCGGATCATATCAACAACAGCAGGCCCTTTGTGTATAAAAAGTTCAAGTCCTATCTTAAACATGCCTACTTTTGATGAAAGAATTTTCACATATTGTTCAGCCTCTTTTGCTGAAGCAAAATCAAGCGGGAAAATTATATAGTCTTTTCCTTTTTTCATATACCATTCCTTTATTTTTTTGCATGGAGTCAGATTCACACAAGCTACTTTATCTATCTATTAAAATATTTTGAGAAAAAATACAAATTCAAGCTTAAAAAATAAAATCATAATTGGACTTTGCAAAAGATTTTAGTTGAAACAGAACTTATAACAATGATATTAAACCAAAGTCTTTATATTAATTTTTAAATACAGACCACAATAACAATTGTGAAAAATTGAGGCAATAAATGGGAATTATTAAAAAAGAGCATGTTCCTTCAGGAAGTTTCAGAACGGAAAAGAAAAAACCGTTAGTCTTACAGTCGTTCCTTGGCACCTGTGTGGGTGTTGCCCTGTACGATAAAACAAGCGGAACAGGGGGAATAATACATATTCTACTGCCTGAACCCCCTTCTGAAATTACCCCGGAATCTCCTGAAAAATATGCGTCTACAGGAATTCCCATGTTCCTTGATGAACTTAAAACAATGGGGGTTGATTTTAAAAATCTCAGTGCAACTATCGCAGGCGGGGCACTTGTGGGGCCTGTGACTGTTCAGGACATTAATCTTGACATTGGGGGAAAATCAGCAGAAATTGCTGTTTCCATCCTGAAAAAAGAAAAAATAAAAATTTTAAAAGCTGAAACAGGAGGTTTTTTTTCATGCACCCTTGAATTAAACATGCTTACAGGTGAAACCACAATAAAACCAGTTGAACTGGAATACCAGGGAACAGATTCTGATTATTCAATTCCTTCAAGGGATGATATTGCAGAAACCATTGAAACGCTCCAGCCAATTCCCCAGGCTGCATTGAAAATCATGAGAATGATAAGAAATGACAGCCATGAGATCTCAGATATTACAGACGAGCTCTCCAAGGATCAGGTGTTAAGCGCAAGAACACTTCAGGTCAGTAATTCCGCATTTTTTGCAGGACGGGTCGAAATTGAGACATTAACCGATGCGGTACTGCTTCTCGGTGAATCCATGCTTGTACAATACATCCTCACTGCCGCTGTGAATTCCTACTACAACCAGGCAGGTTCAACAGGCTACTCCCTGTGCAAAGGAGACCTTTTCTTTCATGCTTTAGGCTGTGCCGTTGCATCGGAAAAAATTGCATCCATGACAAAAGCGATTCATCCACAAAAAGCATATACAGCAGGATTGCTCCATGACATAGGCAAAGTCGTGCTGGACCAATTCGTTGCCAGAATCCACCCGATGTTCTTCAGGGAAATAAATAACAGAACAAACGACTGCCTTGACGTAGAAAAAAAATATCTTGGAACGGATCACTGCAGTACAGGTGCATTTCTTGCGAAAAAATGGAATTTACCAATATCAATCATGGAAACCATCTTGTTTCATCATACTCCCGGCAAAGCTGTAAAGCATAAAAAGACAGTCAGCATTGTTTATATTGCAAATATTTTAATGTCCATATTCAACACAAAATTTGAAATGGGAAAAGCAAATATGGAGGAGATTGAAACTGCCCTTGATACAATCGGACTTGGCATAGCTGACTTTCCATTACTCATAGATACAATACCATTGGAAATTTTTAACTCCAACGGGATAAAATTATAAAAAGATAGCAGGCAAAAAGGAATACAATGACAGGTAAAGACAAACATTCCCTTTTAAAACTTGTTCCCGGGGTGGATCGTATGATGGAACTTGCAAAGCATGATGCAAGATTTACAGATATACCTTCCGGCATTCTCAAAACCTCAATACGCCATATTCTTGAAAAAATAAGAAATTCCATTCTCACAAAGGGTGAAACCAGGATATCGGACAGTGCAGTCCTTTCTGAAATTTTTGAACATGCCTGTTCAATAACAGCTCCAAGGCTTGTTTCAGTTGTCAATGCAACAGGGGTTGTTCTTCACACAAATCTTGGCAGATCTCTTTTGTGTGAAGATGCTTTAAACAACATGAAATCAGTTGCAGCGGGCTATTCCAATCTGGAATTCAATATTAAAAAGGGAAAACGTGGAATCAGATACTCTGCCGTTGAAAATATACTGTGTGAACTGACAGGCGCAAGTGCTGCAATGGCAGTAAACAACAATGCAGGAGCAGTGCTGCTCTGCCTTGACACTATGGCAAAGGGAAAAGAAGTCCTTGTTTCAAGGGGGGAACTTGTGGAAATCGGAGGATCTTTCAGGATTCCCGATGTCATGGCTAAAAGCGGGGCTGTTTTAAAGGAAGTCGGGGCAACAAACCGTACACATCTTAAAGATTATCAGGCGGGAATTTCCGAAAATACAGGCCTTCTTCTCAAGGTGCACACAAGTAATTATAAAATACAGGGTTTCACCTCAAGTGTGTCACTTACAGAGCTGGTTAACCTTGGAAAAAAGACAGATATTCCGGTTATGCAGGATCTTGGAAGCGGAACCCTGATCGATCTTTCAAAATACGGGCTTGGCAGGGAGCCCACGGTCTCCCAGTCGCTTAAATCAGGCGCAGATATTGTTACATTCAGCGGTGACAAGCTCCTTGGAGGTCCCCAGGCAGGAATCATTGCCGGCAGTAGATCTGCAATTGAAAAAATTAAATCCAACCCCCTGACACGGGCACTGCGCATTGACAAACTTACCCTTTCTGCCCTTGAATCAACCCTCAGGCTATACCGTGATGATTCAAAGGCCGTTAAAGAAATTCCAACACTTAGAATGCTTACACTATCATTTGAAGAAATTGTATCAAAAGCTGAAAAAATGTCAGAAGTTTTTACAAAAGCTGTGAAAAATCAGGCTGCCATCTCGCTCATGGATCTTTCCTCCATGTCAGGGGGGGGAGCTTTTCCTGATCTTTCTTTGCCAACGAGATGCATTTTAGTGGAGCCTTTCCATATGTCTGCTGCGCATCTTGAAAAAAAAATGCGCATGCACAGACCTTCCATTATAGGAAGAATAGAAAACGACAGATTTATCATGGACCCGAGAACCATACAGGAAGGGGAAGAAATGGTTATTTCCCGTGCCCTTGGAAAAATTCTAACAGAAAAATAAAAATGATAAAAAAAAACAGAATAGAATTTTTAAATAAAAAATTCTCCTCAAAGGAAATCGGGTTTCTCAAATCCGATTCTGAAACTGAAAAAACTATTGATATCATTCTTAAAGAATATCTTTCAGACAACATCTTTTCTGACAGCATGTGGATGGAATCTTTTCTGCAGATGCTTGACCAGACCAACTTTCACGATGGAAAGTTCCTCTGTGCAGTGATCAGGCAGAATTTTCCGGCAAAAGACAAAGCCAATGCATCGGCAATAGTCAAAGAAACAAGCAAAAATACCTGTAAAGATAATAATGATAAAGAATACAGACAAAAAGGATGTACAGAAAAAAAATATAAAACAGAAAAACAGAAAAAAAATAATAAAGATAAAAGCGTAATCCATTCCACTGAGATTCTGCTTTCAAAACTTGCAAAAGACAACCATGGCATATGGGATAGAATCACTGATAATATTTTTGTTTTTGCCATTGAATACAGCGATAAAAACAATAATAAAAGAACAGTTCAGGACATAAAGGATCAGTTACAGAGAACATGTAAAGCTTCTGTTGCCATTGGCATTGCAGAATTCCCCTTTCTTGATTTTACAAAAAAAGACACCTTTTATAATGCTGTAAAGGCCCTTGACCACAGTGCATTTCTAGGTGATGACAATATGGTTTTTTTTGATGCTGTTTCTTTAAATATAAGCGGTGACAGGCTGTACCATATTGGTAGGACAAAAGATGCTGCAGAAGAATACAAAAAGGGACTTGAGATTGAAAAGGATAATATCAATCTTTTAAACAGCCTTGGTGTATGCTTTGGAATAATGAAAAAACTTGAAATGGCCAATGAAGAATTTCAAAAAGCCATGAATATTGATGACAAAGAGATCATGGCGGTTTATAATACAGGCCTTGTTTATGAAATCATGCACGATACGGAAAAGGCACTTGAATATTTCATTAAAGCAAGCTCAATAAACGATGAGATTTTTGAAGTTGAACTTGGAACCGGAAGACTGTTTTACAGGACAAAAAAATTTGCAGAGGCTCTTTTCCACCTTGAAAAGGCAGTGAAATTAAATCCCATGTCATCTATACCATTAAGAATCATGGGAGATATTTTCCTTGAAAAGGCTCAATATACAAAGGCTGTTACAGCGTATAAAAAAGCAATAAAAATAAAACCCGACGATCCCTTTGCTCTGTCAGGACTTGGAGCTGCCTTTGAAATACAGGATAAAAATCTTGATATTGCCTTAAGCTTTGCAAGAAAAAGCGTTGCAATGGAACCTGAAAACAACCTTTTCAGAGAAAGACTTGATAAAATTTACCGGAAAAAGGAAGCAGATAATATTGTCCACCTCAAATTTGAAAAATCTTATACTTGACACGCTTGAACAGAGCATTATTGTTAAGAAGGATTTCATCGGCAATAATACAGCCCTCATAGAAAAAGGGGCAGTAACAATGGCAAACGCCCTTGTGAAGGGCAATAAAATTATCTTGTTTGGAAATGGTGGCAGTGCAGCTGATGCCCAGCATATTGCAGCGGAATTTATAAACAGATTCCGTTTGGAGCGTGCACCGCTTGCAGCCATTGCCCTGACAACGGACTCATCTGTGATAACAAGCATTGCAAATGATTATTCATTTGAAAATATATTTGTAAAACAGGTTCAGGCCCTTGGCAGGAAAAAAGATATTGCAATTGCCATAACAACGAGCGGGAATTCTCCAAATGTTATTAAAGCAGCTAAACAGGCAGTTGCAATGGGTATAACAGTTATTGGATTTTCCGGCTCAAAGGGAAAATTAAAAGAGATTGCTGATATACCATTTTGTGTTGATTCTGATATCACGGCAAGGATCCAGGAAACACATATAACCCTTGCCCATATTTTATGTGACCTTACGGAAAGAATAATTTACCGTAAGCGTTTACAGGGCACTGCACCTGCAGCGTTGTCGGGCACTTGAAGTACATTAGTACGTCTGCTTGCCCGCCGCCTTGCATCTGTAGCACCCTGTAAACGCTTACAGTTCGCGAAATGACTGTGAACGGTTATAATTTTCCATAAACAGCCATAATATAGTTAAAAAACGGCCATGAGGCCGATCTGGATTGGCCCGGATTTGCCTCTCAACAATAAATGAAAATAGCATAATGCCGCCCCCTGTGGATGATAGAACCAGCCTAAGGACAGTCGGCGGGTATTTTGCCCTGTCGGTCTAAAGCGCAGGAACTGCGGTCAAGTATGTCCTCAAACAGCCTGCGCTTCTTAACGCCCGACAGGGCAAAATACCTGATCGCCTTTGTGTCCTGATGGGCTGGATCTATCATCCACAGAGGACTACGCTGTCGACACTTTGAACAGTATTCTCATATAACGGCCATGAGGCCGATCTGGACCTGGCCCGGATTACCTCAAAGAATCAAAGATTTTGACAAATTATCAAATAAAAGTAATTGTTTACTTTCTATTTCATATAAAAACAGTGGGTAAATTTATTGCTTATTTTGGCTTAATGTACGGGAACTTCCAAAAAATAATTTACGCATCCTGTTTGCCCTTTTGCCCGTTTTCTCTGTTGTGATAACAGGCACATAGTTCGACTATGCACCTGTTATCACGCCTTGAAAACGAACAAAAGTACTGCACGATATACGTATATTATTTTCTTCCAGTTCCCTAAGTCGAAATGTACACGGCAATTATCAGTTTTTCCATAAACACTCCAACTCTCCCGGTAAAAGCCCCACAATTTTCATTCCCATGTCCTTATAAAAAACAATCTCATGATTGTCTGCAAACATGTGGGCATCTGCAATTACACAGGGTTCTTTTCTATCATTATACCCCATTTTTTTTATTTCTATCTTATATTCGGCTTTTTTTGTCTGGGGAGTCACAGGGCCGCGGCATTTAAGATCACTTTCAACGCCCGGAATGATATCGTAATACACTTCATCCCGATTGCTGATCCAGCCCATCCTCTGTGTGAAAATCCTTAGAGCGTGGGCGCAGCATTCGTACATCAAAGTGCCGGGCATAACTTTGTCATCAATGAAGTGACACGTTAAAAACCATGCATCGGGTTTGATATCCGCTTCTGCTGCTATGAATCCGAGTTTAAACCTGCCGCCGTACGGGTCAAATTCCGTAACCCTGTCAATGAGATGCATCCTGCTGCCGGGAAGTCTTAAATTTTTTCCAATAATAATGTTTTTAAAAGCCGTACCAAAACATTTTTCAGCATCTCCTTTTCTCAGAGCTTCAATACGTTCATCACCATAACTCTCCTTTTTCACGGGAACGAATGGATGAAAAACAGAATCTGAGGGTTCACAGTTAAATGTATCAGGTAAATTTGCCTGATTTGCCTGATTTTCCAGGTCTTCCTTATTTTTCTGATTGCCATTATTGTCACTGTTCCCATTATTGCCATGACCTGCATGACCTGCATGACCCGGCTGGTTATGATGCGATTTTTCATGCACAATTCCAATTGAATTTTTTATCTCCTGTTCCGTGAAAAACCCTGCACATCCGTCACGCATGGAAATTAAAAGCTCTTTATTGATATATCCTTTATAATGAAAGAAAAAAAGGTAAATTCCGCCCTGTTTAAGAAAACGGTCAATTGTGATCCTGTACTCTATTGTTTCACCTGGAACCGGAAGGGGCCTGTGAAAGGTAACTTTTGCGTCAAGCAGCCTGTAACGTCTTTTTCCCTTGACAGCATGGTCAATACCAAGCCAGGAACACAAAAAAAGATCGGCCTGGCCCGCCTCAATTGTAATTGAAACAGGGGCTCTGCCGCCGTCAAGATACCATGTATTTTCCTTGACATCGTGCTGGGTTATGATGGTGCCGGATTCAAGGGAGAGCATTTCTCCCTTTATATCCATTATCCTGTCAACAAGCATTAATGGTTCGTCGGGCAGCCTTACCCTTACCGGATAGGAATCAATAATTTTAAATTTTTCTCCAAGCACAGCCCCGGCAGAACCCGTGGCAAATTCCATGCACATCTCTTTTGTAAATAAAGGATGTCCTCCGGGAATCTGCAAGGCTGATGAGTATGAATCCTGTTCCGGCAAATTGCCATGACCGCCCATATTTACCAGGGTAGTTGCTGTTTCTGCAAGGGCCTTAAACTGTTTTTCAAAGGCTTTCATGTTTTCATTTGTCAGATTTAAAAATTTTTCATGGGCATGTGATGTAGCTTTAAACGAGCGCTGCAGCCCGCCTGTAAAATCAAGCTGATCATTGTTTACAGGATTGTTGTCCGTATTTATCCTCTGGTTATCTACAAAAGTCAAAGGAGCAAGCTGCCATCTGCCAGGTTTTAAATACAGGCAATCATGGTTTACTGGTTCTTTTCCATTTGTTTGTGATTTTAGCTGCGCTTTATAATTTGTTAAAAGGCCGTCTGAGAATCTTCGGGTTTGCCGTTCCATGGCGGTTACAGGAAACAAAGGAGAAATGTCACATTTTACCCTGTGGCAGGAAAGCATGGCAAGAGCCTTTATAATGGATAACTCTTCATCTTCATCCGGCAGAGAAAAGGAAAAGGCCGCATGGTCCTTTTTTCCAAGTATTTTGTTGACAAGTCTTGTGCATGAAGACCCGGGCCCCATCTCAACAAATACCCTGATCCCGTCTTTCCATGCAGTATTTATAAGAGCCGGATAATCAAAACCATAAAGAGCCTGATTGAGAATTGATTTTGCTGTTAAATCTGTCTGGGGAATATATTTTTTCCCAAGGCTGCAGGAATAAAAATCGATATTTTCAGGCGGATGGCAGGCAAATCTGTGAAGTTCAAAATATTCGTCCTTAACTGATTCTGCAACTTCACAGTGCACGCTTACAACCCCGTCAAGGAACAATGCCCCGCATCCCGTGTCTTTAATGAATTTGTCTAACTGGTTGATATCCCCGCCTATGATTGTTTCATTTAACGTGTTAACAATTAAAATATAAAGCCTGTTAAATTTTTTTATTGCAGATTCTATTTCTTCCCTGCTTCTGTTCACAGCAGCTACACCCCACTGTGGTCTGATTCCTGAAGCAAGTTTCCATAGTTTTGCAGCTTCTGTAAAATCTCCTGCAAGCTTTTTTGTGAAGAGATCGGATCTTTCCATTCTTAAAAGCATTTCCCCGGGGTTGTCCCATGCTTTCAGGGCAAAAAGGGAAGCTGTTTCACCGAGGCTGTGGCCGATGGCAGCATTGGGTTTTATTTTCAATTTTTCAGCCACTTTTGTCATGATACTTCCAAATAACACCTGGCCGAAAATCATGTTATGGCTGTGGGCTTTTATCCTGTTAAATGCGTCTTTTTGCCATCCTTTTTCCCAGGAAACTCTCATGGGATAGTAAATTTCAGGAAGAAGACATTTTCTCAGTGAAA
This sequence comes from Desulfobacteraceae bacterium, assembly GCA_015493575.1. GTDB lineage: Bacteria > Desulfobacterota > Desulfobacteria > Desulfobacterales > Desulfobacteraceae > WGCX01. The sequence continues at coordinate 11,911 of WGCX01000102.1, forward strand.
TACCCTCCTCCTCCAAGGATTGGAGAATGTCCGGGAACAACACCTCTGTCTGTCTTCCCATGCCGGGAAAATGATTGCCTGAACCGGGGTATAAAAAAGCGATTTTCCCCTTTCTACCTGCGGGTTGCGGGGTGTAGCATACGCCATGGCGCATGCCCTGTGATATTGTTGTATGTTTTTTGTTTTTTACGGCATAAACTGCTTTTGGTATAAAAATTTTAATTATATCGTTTATCTTTTCTGCAACAATGGAAACACAGAGTTTTTTTGTATGATCCGGTTCATTAAGATTAAACCATAACCGGGCGGTTTCATATGTATTTAAATTCTTGTTTTTTGCCAATTTTTCAAGGATAAACTCGCGAAAACCTCTAAGCTTTTCTAAAAGTTCGTTTTCCGAATCTCCTTCCACAATAAATAGTCCATTATTAATAATGCTTAATGGAAATTGTCGCTGAGCACGGAATTTGTCTGTTTTCTCCGTTATATCTGTTTTCTCCGTTCTATCTGTTGTTTTGCCAATGTTATTTTTTGTGGCCCCGCTTGCATTTGTTTCATCTGAATCCTTAACATTATTTTCAGGCACATATTCTTCAAGCACAGCGTGGGAACATGTTCCGTCAGCCGTGATGGATGCCACGCAGGCATATCTTTTATCCTCTGCCCTGTTTTTCACAAAAAAGCATGGAAATTTCGGAAAATAAAAATTGTTTTCCTGCCATTTGTCATATTCAGGGAAGATAAAACCGTGCAGGGGCGGAATAATTTTATGGTGCAGGGCAAGACAGGCGGTGATAAATGATAAAAGACCTGATACAGCCTTTGTATCCCCTGCAGCCGAAGCGGTTGATCCAATTGCGCATGGAAGGGTATTGCAGGTTTTCCCCTTAAAATTACGGTTTATAACTTTTGCTTCAATCCTGTCTTCTGTTTTATTTCCGCTTCCATGGGCCTGGTAAAGCCCTATTGAGTCGGGATTTATTCCTGCTTCATCCAATGCCCTGCCAAGGGATAAAGAATAAATCTTTTCCGGGGTGCATGAATTTTTTTGTGAAGATTCTTCTGAAATGCCTGGTTCATATGCCATTACAGCTCCGGAAGCGTGTCCTGTGCCTTTTATGATGCCGTAGATCCTGTTCCCATCTTTTTTTGCCCTGTCAAGGGTTTTGAGAACCAGTGCTGCAGCGCCTTCACCCGGAACAGGTCCTGTGGAATTTTTATCAAAAGCAGGTGGAAATGATAAATCTTCATTATTTTCAGGCAAAGGCTTTTCGGTATTTTCCGTAAACGATTTTTCAGTATTTTTTTTAAACGGTTTTTCGGCAAAAGGGCGTACAACATGGTTGTAAAGGACCTCACGTACATCCCCTGACATGTCAACACAGCCGCAGAGGAAAATATCTGTTTCACCTGATCTTAAAGATTTTATTCCCACATCAACAGCTTTTATTCCCGATGAATCTTTCGAAGAAATAGTAAAACAGGGGCCGCCAAGCTGGAATTCCCTTGCAATTCTGCTTGCCACAATTCCGCCAAGTGCTCCAAGTGTCCTGCCCGGGGTAAGTGCCGGTGATATGGATTTTTTTTCAATTTTATTTTCAGCATCAGGTTCATTCAACCCCGCTGATCTCCAGCGAAGATTAAAATCACATGCCTCATGGTCAAATTCAATGCCGATTGCAGCTCCGAATTTTGTCCTTTTCGGCTGATTATTTTCCGGCCTCAACGGGATATCAGCATCTTCAATTGCTTTTTTTGCCGCTTTAAGCATGATAAGATGCTGGGGCAGAAGATCATCTATTCCGCTTGGCGGGATATGGAACTCCCCTGAAAAGCTTGCAATTTCCCTGATCCAGTATCCGTGAATCTCTTTGTATCTGCTGTGCCGGGATTCTGTTTGATCAGTTTTGTCATTTTGATCATTGTTATCATTTTGACCATTGTTTTCTTTTAAGAAAAGTGATGCTCTTTTCTCAGGGATTCTCCATCTTGTACCGGGTTTCCGGACAGGTTTTCTTTTTGTACTAAATACAATTTCCTCAAATTCTTTGAGATTTTCAGCTGATCCTGTAATTGTTTCCATGCCTACAATGGCGATGGGGGTATCATCGGATCTGTCCTTACCGTAATGGGATATGCCTTCACCGTAAGATGAGGATGCTGATCCGGGGATTGAGGAAACATGTCCGGAATTCTTTACAACATTGCTGTTAAAATATTTTCTTAAGTTATCCGGTTTAAATTCTTCAACAAGTATATGTGCATTGATCCCGCCAAAACCGAATGCGCTGACCCCGGCTCTTCTTGCAAAGAAGGCATTGCTGCTGTGCGATGTGCCACCTGTATTAGATGTACCGCTTATGCCTGATGTGTTGCTGCTGTGTAATGCACCGGGCTTCCATTCTTCAGGCTCTGTCTGCACCTTAAAATTTGTATGATTAAGGGGGCTGTTTTCAGTTGCAGAAGAAAAATTAATGGAAGGAGGCAGGATTTTTTTATCCATGCCAATCAGGGTTTTAATCATTCCTGCGGCTCCGGCACCTGTTAAAAGATGGCCTGTCATGGATTTAATAGAGCCGATGGAGCATTTGCTGTCAAGGCAGCCTGCTTCTTCCCAAAGGGTTTTCATTGAGTTAAGTTCTATCCTGTCTCCAACCGGAGTACCCGAGCCATGGCATTCCACAAGCTGAACATCGCCTGGCAGCCATCCTGCATTTTCAAATGCCGCTTTCATTGCCCTTACCTGGCCCTCCCCTGCAGGTGAAACAAGGCTTCCCTCAATATCATTGGACAATCCGGTTCCGCATATTACGCCCCAGATTTTATCACCGCATTTTATGGCATCTTCAAGTCTTTTTAACACAAGAAGCCCCACACCTTCACCCACCACAAGGCCGTCGGCATTTCTGTCAAAAGGAGAACATTTTCCCGACGGTGACAGGGCTTTAAGCTGTGTAAAACCGATCTGGGTGTAAAGTGAATCAGCCCTTGAAGCTCCTCCTGCAATCATCATGTCACATCTGTGTGTTAACAGCTCATCACAGGCAAGTTTAATGGAAAAAAGGGATGAAGCGCATGCTGCATCCAGGGTGAAACTTCCTCCATTTAACCCCAGCGCCCTTGAAAGTATCGCTGCCGGAACTGATACAACCCCTGCTGAAAGTACATCCGCCTTTGTTAAGTGCTTTGGATCTTTTTCCATGCATATCTGCCAGGCAAGATCCGAAGTTTTTTCAGTTGGAAGGGAAATGGCGGCAATGATCACCCCGGTTTTCTCTCTTATCTCTTTTGTGTGATAAGATTGAGATATAATCTGCCTGCCGGCGGACAGTATCATCTGATGAAGCGGATCAATTGCCGTGAGCAGATCTTTATCAATATTAAATCCATGTGGATCAAAGTTGTGATTTCTGATAATGCCCGCTCTTTTTGAACACACCGTGTCAGGCCTGTATTCAGAGGAGAAAACAGAGTTAAAAGGTATTATCCACCTGTCATCGGGTATATCTGTAACAGCTTCTTTTTTATCCATTATGTTGCGGCAGAATAGTTCAACATTATCTGCCCCGGGAAATATTCCTGAAATACCTGTAACAGCAATTTTCCCTGTTTTATGTTTCATCATGTTCATTTTTTTCATGGGTTGTCATATAGTTGAAAAATGAATTAATTACAAGAGATTCATAGGGGGTAAAATCGTGCCTTTCAGGTTGGAAAAAGTTTATTTGCCCACTCCGGCAGGGGATCAGCTTTTATTTCTCAGGCTCAGGACTTCATTACAATGATTTGTTGAAATGGATTGTTTCACATAGCAGGAATTAACCGGTTAAGCGCTGTGCAATTATTTTTTCAATCCGGCAGGAGATCGTAAAAATACAGCATCACATCGGAACGTGTGACAATTCCAATGATTTTATCATCTTGAATTACAGGTATTCTCCCGATATCATTTTTTATCATGAGTTTTGCAGCCTCAATGGCATTTTTGTCATGATCTATGGATATCACGTTTCTGCTCATGAAAGCCTTAACAGGCGACTGCATCTGGCTGGCCTTTCTGATTTTCCTGAAGTCCCTTCTTGAAATGACCCCTACAATCCTGTCATTGTCATTCACAACGGGAAGCCCTGTACACCCAACTTTGCGTAAAATAAGTGCCACTTCATCAACGGGGGTATTCTCATTTACCTTGACAACGGGATATGACATGATGTCCCTTAAAATTACAGATGTCTGCTGATTTCCTTTTATTATCCGTTCCAGCATCTCTTTGATAACATCTGGATCAGTGGATTTAAGAAGGGAAGATCCTGCACCGGGATGGCCCCCTCCTCCCATTGCCTGCATGACAGCTCCTATGTTGACTTCATCAACACTGCTCCTGCCGATGACCATGGCCCTGTTTTTTTCAGTATCAATGAAAATTCCAAAAGCTGCATCTGCATTGATAATTTCCCTGTACATCTGTACCACCATGGCAAGATTTGGTACGTGGCCGGTAATTGATATAGATGAAATGCTGATGGCAAAACCCCTGATTTCCTGTTTTTCGGCATTTTTCAGCATTTCAAATAATATATTCTTCTGCTTTGTACCATAGGCATTGCGCAGAAACGTGGACAGGATATGAAGATCAGCTTTTCTTTCAAGAAGATATGCAACGGCACGTGCATCTTCTGCAGTAGTGGACGGGAAAGTCATATTACCGGTATCTTCATAAATTCCCATGAGAAAAAGACTTGCCTGTATAGGGGTGATAATTTTTTTCTGTTTTGCAATCTCTTTTACCATTAAGCTGGTATTGGCTCCTATAATTTCATAATTTACCTGATCCGCTTCTATATTTCCATTGGTATGATGGTCCCAGAGAATAATTTCAAGGTCTTTACGGTTTTTCAGGCTTTCCATATTGTCAAGACGGTTCCATGAATTTGTGTCCACCACTACAAGGGTTTTAACCTCATTAAGTTCCACCTCTTTTGAAGAATAAAAATCAAAAATGTCTTTATGAATGGAGATAAAAGCTTTTAAGTTCGGATTAATTGAACCAGGCAGTACGGGAATGATACCAGGATAGATAACGCATGCAGCCACAAGTGAAGCAAGGGCATCAAAATCTGTTCCTTTATGGGTAGTTACAATTTTCATGATCTGTTGTCCTCTAAATCAATTCATAAATCATTTTCTGAGGTTATGTCCATCATCCGTGTATTCCAGCATTCTGGTTTTCCGGTTTTGTTTATCTTTTAGTTCCGGTACGCTGTCATTAATCCTGTTATATTCAAGCTGAAGCTCATATTTTTTTATTTCAGTCTCTGCATCTATCATCTTTTTTGCAAGTTTGTATTTCATATACATGAACCATGCAAAAAGGATAAACACGGCAATAAATCCTCCGAGAAACACCCACTTGAATTTTAAAATTGTATTCATGCTGGTTTGTGCGAGAAAACTCAGAGTGTTTGGAATCATCCAGAGCAGAAAAACCATACAGATAACAAGAAAACCAATGATAAAAATATTGAACCTGCTGATACTCAGGAGAAGTTTTTCAATGCCTGCAGCTGTTTTATTCCGTTCATTATCATGGATACTTTCCTTATCCTGTTTACTCTCTGATTGTCCATTGTTTGTTATATCTTCTTCTCCGCCATAAATAAAAACCATCACCGCCTTTAAAACAAAAGCAAGAAGCAGCACAAGCCCTACGGGTACTCCAATGGCAGCGGAAAACCATGCTCTGAAGGGAAAGGGAATATATCGCTGGGTGAGTTTTACCTGGTAATTTTCAAATGGACCAAAAGCTTTTTCAAACCTTGCTTTATTAAAATTGGCAAGCGTTGAACCTTTAATTTCATAAACAACCCTGCCTGATTTATTGATAACCTGCAGCCTGGGCTGTTTTCCTGAATTCATTGCAGCAAAACTGAAAATCTGAAATTCGATGAGAAAAAGCCCTGTAATAATTATCCCAACAAGCACTCTATATTCTTTTAAAAGCGAAAACCAGTTTCTTTGATTCATAAATTAAAATTTCCTTTGTAAGTATTCGGTCAGTACGTCATCTTCGCCTATTTTTGCCTTCACAACAGCATTAGTGTCTTACCCCGTGAATTTCTGTAATAAAAAATCTGTAAAATCTATTTTGTTCCCGATTTTTGCAGTAAAATGGCAGTTGAACGATACAAAACCATGTTTTCATTTTCATTGCTGTTTCTTAATACTCGATTATCAAGTTTTTATCGGACATTAAAGATTTAAGAGGGTCAGGCTTTCCTTATTGTCATTATCTCAACTTTTGAGGTTAACATATATTTATAGTTTGATAACAACGAATAAGAAAAGCCTGACCCCCGTTTTGCAAAAATTTCGA
>WGCX01000103.1 GCA_015493575.1 Desulfobacteraceae bacterium
CATTTGCATTATGTACTGTAATCTGGTACATTCTGAAAAAAATGAGGTAAAGCGATGATACAGTTATCAGTAAATAAATTTAGGTCTAATTTAAAATCTTTTGTGGATCAGTCAATTAATGACCATATCCCTCTACGAGTTCGTCGAAGAGCTGGAAGAGATTTTATAGTACTCAGTACAGAGGATTGGGAAAGCCAGAGCCTTTGAAACATAATTTAAAAGGATTATGGTCAAGAAGAATATCGCAAAAAGAAAGATTGATTTATAGATTTGACCAAAAGTACATATACATAGGGTGTAATACAAAAAAGTAACAGTAACAGTTAAGAAAAATACGTAATATGTAAAAAAAGCTGGACTCAAGCTATCGACAGGTATAATATGTGAGGCTATGAACTGGCCGATAAAATTACAGGGTCGCCTTATTACAGAGGATGAGGTGGATGAAATTCGGATATTGCTTAGCAAATATCCGTTATGGAACCGATCACGTTTATCCAGGGAACTGTGTGTCCGTTGGAAATGGCAACGACCTGACGGTCAGATTAAAGACATGGCCTGTCGAGAACTTCTCCGTAAGCTTGAGTGTCGCAGCCTGATAAGACTTCCACCACGTCAGTGTCCCGGCCCTGGTCGACTTCCAACAATTGAACCAATACAAGTTGATCAGAGCCAAATATCATGCGCACTTGCTGATATTAAGCCTGTATCGATAGTAAATGCACGGAATAGTGCTGAATACGAGAAAGCTTTTAACTACCTCGTTAAAAAACACCACTATCTCAGCTATGGCCGACCTGTCGGGCAGAATATGAAATACTTGATCCTTGGATCGAATGAACGCTTTCTTGGCTGTCTGCTTTTTGGGGCCGCCGCTTGGAAACTTGAAGCCCGTGACCGCTGGATCGGTTGGCCAGCAGATGTTCGTGAACGAAATCTTGGTTTGATTTGCAACAACACACGGTTTTTGATTTTGGACTGGGTTAAAGTTCCACATCTTGCCAGCCATGCCTTAGGGACTTGTTTGCGTCGTCTGCCACGGGATTGGAAATTGCGCTATGGAACTGATATAGCCATGGTGGAAACATTTGTTGATACAACACGTTATATTGGCACTTGTTACAAGGCCGCAAACTGGCGCAAAATAGGACAAACAAAAGGAAGAAGCAGACAAGATCGAAACAATAAGCTCAAGGTTCCGGTCAAAAACATTTTTGTTTACCCTTTACGACGAGATTTCCGTAAATTGCTGTTTGCATAAGCGAGAGAAGTTAGGTGCAGGTCACAACTTCAAGGGGATTAAGTCGTGACCGTAGATAATGTAATCACTTCAGTTTTTGGGCTGGATAATTTTCCGGAATTTGAGCAAAACTTATATGCCGAATATCAAGAAAAAGCAGAGCTTGAAATTATCGATAAGTTGAGTGAGCTTCTGTCTAATACCGTTTTCCTTCAAATATTAAAACAATGGGGAGCTCAATGCTGCTGCCGCTTTCTCGAATATCGTGAAATCACTATACGGCTTAAGTCAGGACGATCATGGAAAATTCGGTCACCTGTTTTCTATCGTACGCAACCAAAGAAAAAGCGTGGCAGAAAGCCCAAACGGCAAAAAGGGGTGATACGGCATCTTGGTCTGGAATTGCTTGGAATTATACAACGAATAAGTCCGGCACTAATTGAAATTTGTGTGTCCATGGCTGTTCTCTGTCCTTCTTTTGAAGTTGCTGCCAATGCATTGCGTGGTTTGGGAATAATCATGAATGAGCACTTGTTGCAAAATATCACTTTACGATTTGCCGGGTTAGCTAAAAATACCAGGATAGAATGTAATGGTGATGAGGTCTGGCAGAAACCAGGCATCAAGATTTTGATTTGCGTTGACGGAGGGCGCATCCGCGAACGGTGCATAAAGCGAGGCAAACGAAAAAAAGGACAGAAGAGGCAAGGATATCGCACGGAATGGTTTGAACCAAGATTGCTTACAATAAGTCAATTTGATGAAAATGGTCAAAAAATAAAAGCTGTCAGCCCGATCCTTGATGGTTCATGCGGCAGCATGGATGACTTTTTTGATTTGCTCAAGGAATATCTTTTATGGATGAACCTTGATGAAGCATCGGAAATTATTTTTTGCGCTGATGGCGGGAATGGCATCTGGCCCGGAGTCGACAAATTAATCAGTGAACTGGGTTTGAGTAACGCAAAGCGGATTCTGGACTATACCCACGCAAAACAGAATATTAACATAGTGAAAAAGACAATCTTTGACACCTTGAAATTGTCAAAGAAGGAACAACAGAAACTCTCTGTAGAAATTAGAGAACTACTTTGGGGTGGCTCGATCAATGAAGTCTCCGATCTTGTCAGAAAAAAACTTGCTGGGTGCGAAGAAGCCTTGTCCACCGCTTTAAAAAAAATGAACGGTTACTTTGGAGATCACTCTAAATTTCAATATAAATCATTCCGTGATAATGGTCTGCCCACAGGAAGTGGAACTGTCGAAAGTGCCATTCGCCGGGTTATCAATCTCCGCATCAATGGGACAGGATTATTTTGGAAACGGGATCACGCAGAGAATATTATCTTTCTACGGTCATTGGTTTTAACTGGTAAAATTAAAAATGCTTGCCGGAAAGCATTGGGAATAGTGAGAACTATGTTTGATCAAAACACCATCAATAGCTTGCCGATGGCAGCTTAAACTGTACCACTTTTTTGTATTGCACCCGCTGTGACAGGACCTTCGGGTCAGGGCAAATCAAGCTTTCTCACAACACTTAACAGATTATGGGAAAGCATTGACGGAGCAAAGGCTGAGGGAAAAATTGAAATAAGATTTAATAAGAAATTTCAAAACATATACGATGGGAACTATTCTGTTTCCCTTTTAAGAAGGCAGGTGGGAATGGTTTTCCAGGTTCCGAATCCCCTGCCAATGAGCATTTATAACAATATTGCCTTTCCATTAAAACTAATGGGAGAACATAAAAAAAAAGATGCGCCGGAAAGGATTGAAAATGCATTAAAAAAAGCATTTTTGTGGAATGAGGTGAAGGACAGGTTAAATAAAAATGCTGGCATTCTGTCAGGTGGACAGCAGCAGAGGCTCTGTATTGCAAGAGCGCTTATACTTGATCCCCATGTGCTTCTGCTGGATGAACCCACCTCTTCCCTTGATGAAAAAGCAGGCAGGATGATTGAAGACCTTATTGTTGAATTAAAAGGAAATTGTACCATTGTACTTGTATCCCATCATATGGATCAGGTAAAAAGAGTTGCCGATGCCGGCATGACATTATCTTCTAACGGCCATGAGGTAATAAAAATTTTAGACAGCCGGCAGCATGCTGAAAATTAAAACAGAACTTAAAGGAGAAATCATGAGTATTGAAGCCATGATAAAAAAAATAAAAGCAAACCCCGATTATCATAAAGTCGGGATGATTCTCTGCCATAACGGTGTTGTAAGACAGACCACAAGGGAAGGGCAGGAGGTAACAGGGCTTTCCATCACAGTTGACCATGAAAAACTGAAAAAATTAATCGACTCACAAAAGGGAAAAAAGGGAATTCTCGATGTCCAGGTTGAAATTATTGAAAACAAAGCGCTGGAAGTTGGCGAAGATGTCATGTATATAGTTGTTGCAGGAGATATCAGGGATAATGTAATTGAGACCTTAACCTATACCTTAAACACAATTAAAACAAAAATAACCTCAAAAAAACAATTTATAAAATAAAGAAGAAAATAATAATGACTGATTTTACACATCTTGACGAGGAAGGCAGAGTCAGAATGGTTGACGTGGCTGAAAAGGATATAACAAAGCGTGTTGCAACAGCCTGCGGAAAAGTTAAAATGAAAAAATCCACCCTTGAAAAAATAACCTCAAGCACCATAAAAAAGGGAAATGTGCTTGAAGCTGCAAGGATAGCCGGGGTCATGGCTGCAAAAAAGACATCCGATCTCATACCCATGTGCCACCCGCTTAATATTACACATGCAAGTGTGGATTTTTTCCCTGACCATGAAAACAACTCCATATTAATTGAAGCAGAGGCATCCCTTAAGGCAAGAACAGGCGTTGAAATGGAAGCCCTTACCGCTGTTTCCATAGCAGCTTTAACCATCTATGACATGTGCAAGTCATATGACAGAGGCATGGTTATTTCCGATATTCATCTTAAAACAAAATCAGGAGGAAAAAGCGGAACTTTTGTGGCGGAAAGGTATGCAGACAACACTTAACCATGGCCGTTAAATGAAAATTGTATCAGGCAGCCTTGATATCAGTTTTATTCTGCCTTGATGCAGGTCCCTTATCTATGCGAGACACATCCGGTATGGATTCTTTGCCACTGCTTAATTTCTTCATATAGTTGCTGACCGCTTCATTTAATGTGGCGGCAGCAAGGGTCGCGCAGTGTATATGATCTTTTGGAAGCCCTCCGATCGCTTTTTGAATTTTCTGATAGTCAATATCAAGAGCTTCATCCGGGGTCTTTCCCCTGGCAAGGTTTGCAGCGGCATGGAGACAGTTTACACTGAAAAGACACCCGTCTGTCCATTCGGAGATATCTTCCACTTTATTATTTTTAAATTTAATACGAAGTTCCATAGTGTCACCGCATGTTCCTGTAACATGGGACATTCCGTCGGGTTCTTTAACATGGGGCGTTAAAAAATAATAAATACCAAACCACAGTCCTACAATAATCATCAACACACCAGCAGCTGCAAGAAACGTTACAATCATTTAATACCCTCCCCCACCTTGTAAATTCTTAAACACAAGCGTCTGAACTTTTATTTCCGGCCTCCAGGGCCCCGATATCACAAAAGCCATAAAACTGAAGTCGGTTTTTCCAGGGGCCGCATCCTGAACAAAAATCAAAACCAACTACTCATAAATACCTTTATTTGTATACCTCATTAATGGAATGATAGCAATTCAAAATATGTTTAAGACCGATTCGGAATAAATCCAAATCGGCCTGTTTTTTTATCAGGCTCTTTGATTCTTTAAGACCGTATGAGAGTTGTTGAATCTGCCCCATGGCCATTAAAAAGCTCTTGCCATACCCTTGTACATTCTGCCGCGATAGCCGTGATTTCTGTTCGTATTACCTATGAGAGGAGCTATTTTACGAGTATCAAGCCTGAAATCAATGCGTTTTTCCATCAATGTTTCCCTTAACCCTGAAATTTTCTTAACAAGCAGCTTTATTTTATTTCTGTCAGGCACGGATGATGTCATTTCATTCCTGAGTATCTGCTGTTCTTTCATCAATTTTACCCTTGTAGCAGCTGTTTCATCAATAAATTTCTGGCGGAGAGTATTGAGTTTATTCTGCTGGTCAGTTGTGAGCCATGAATATATTCCCATGCCGCGGTTTGCCTGTCTCATTCCATAACAACCATAAATCATACCGTGATACCCTCTTGAATGTCCCTGATATCCCTGATTCTGAGCATCGGGATCACAGGTATAAACTCTGTCAGGATCTTCCTGAAAATATCCACAGAAACCCCATGCATAGGATGTAGAAGTAATAACGAGTACAGCGAGAACCAGTGTAAATGTAAAATTTTTTTGTTTCATAATTAACTCCTTTAATAATAATTAAATTTCATAAATACTTTTGAATTCCTCATTTAAAACAGGGCCGCGACGTCCTGAACAATATGTCAAAAAACTCTGCAACCAGTGTGCCACACTTCTGATATTTATGATAAGTCTTTGGATTATAAAAAAATAATGTCAATAATTAGTAAAGCTTCTAACTATGGATATAAATGATAAATGGATATTATCTATACAATATGCTATATCCATATGGGTATAAAATACTCATGAAAAATATTAATATTAAAATATTTTGAAAATGACATAACAGGACTTTAAAGTTGAGAATCGAAACGCAGATTACATGAAAAATGCATATTAGTGTAAGGCATCCTGCATAACGGCCATGAGGCCAAGCTGAACTGCGCTGCGGTTCTGCTCAAAGAGTCAGAGATTCTTTGAGGTATTTCAATGCAAAGCCCGATCAATCTCATGGCCGTTATGAAAAAAATCATATATAGTGGTATGTTTGTTGCTCCCATGATGTTAACTATATATTACGGTTTATGCTCTTAAATTTAATATATTACTGAAAATTTTCGATCCTTATATATTTAAATGAATAAAAAATCAGAAAAACATATTTTACCTTCTGTTTCCCCGTGGATTATTGCAGGTATTTTCATGGTTCTTATGCCCATATTTGTTCTGATGACTATGGATACGATTAAAGACCAGAGGCAACAGGTCATAGAAAAATTAACGGGCAGAGGCATTTTTCTCATTCGATCCTTTGAGGCCGGAGCAAGAACAGGGATAATGGGATTCCGCTGGAAAGCGGGCAATGTTCAGAAGCTTATCTATGAAACAGCACTGCAGCCAGGGATTGCCTATTTGATGATCACTTCTGAAAAAGGTAAAATTCTTGCGGACAGCGACCCATCAAAAACAGGCTCCATTTATAAAAATATGCCTGATCTCAAGAAATTAAACCGGAATACACTTGTGCAGCACAGAATAGTTGTCTCTGATGCAGGTAAAAAAATATTTGAAGTGTTTAAAAAATTCAACCCTGCCAGGCGCGGCTACGGCATGGAAAGCACTATTGATTTAAGACAGCGCAGGATCACCCGGAACAGGCGCCATATGGTTTTTGAAGAAAAAGATACAGACTGGTGCAGGATGCATTTTTTTGCATTCAGGCAAAAAGGACAGAATGCTGATGTTTCACAAAAGCAATTTATTTTTGCCGGGCTTAACATGGAC
>WGCX01000104.1 GCA_015493575.1 Desulfobacteraceae bacterium
GTTAAAGCCTTTGTTATCTGATCAGCTGCTATGACAAACCCGCTGATCAGGAATAATCTTATCAATTATTTTTTCCTGATTTATATTTGTAAATATTCGACTTTATAATGTAAATTTTGTACTATGCTTTATATCCGCCTGTTTTATATTTTAAATTTCTTCCAATGCTTTCAGGCATCTTGAGCATATACCGGGGTGCTGTTCATTCTCACCTGTACTTGGATCGTATTTCCAGCACCTTTCACATTTTTCACCATTGGCACGGTTCACAACAATTTCAAGCCCTTTAATTTCAGTGCTCAAATAGGCATTTTCATCTTTTTTGTCGGCAAGTGAAGCTGCGGAAACAATGAAAATATCCCTTAAATCCTCTCCAAATCCGTCCATGGCATGTCTGTAATTCTCATCCGGAATATATATTAATATTTCAGCATCAAGGGGATGTCCGATGAGTTTTTTTACCCTTGCTTCTTCAAGGGCTTTGGTAACCTCTGCCCTGACATCAAGAATTTTTTTCCATTTTGCGGCAAGGTCGTTATCCTCCCAGGATTTGTCTGCTTCAGGAAGCAATTCAAGATGAACACTTTTCTTTTTTTCTTTAAATTCCGGCATGAATTTCCAGATTTCCTCGGATGTGAAGGGCAGGATGGGTGCCATTATTTTTACAAGGGAATCAAGGAGTAAATAGATAACACTTTGTGCATTTTTCCTTGCTTCACTATCCGGAGGTGAAGTGTACAGCCTGTCTTTTATTATATCAAGGTAAAAGGATGAGAGATCAACAACACAGAAGTTGTGCAGGGCATGGTGAATTGTGTGAAATTCGTACTTTTCATAGGCCGTGATGGATTTTTTAATAATTTCCCCGAGTCTGTGGAGAATAAACCGGTCCAGTTCCTGCATATTTTCAACTGCTCTCATGTCCTCTAAGGGATTAAAATCATAGAGATTGCCAAGCATGAATCTGCAGGTGTTCCTGATACGGCGATAGGCATCTGATAATTGTTTTATGATATTATCTGATATCCTCACGTCATCCCTGTAATCTGCCGATGCAACCCACAATCTCAAAATATCGGCACCGTGCTGTTTGATGATTTTTTCAGGTGCAATGACATTACCCACGGATTTTGACATTTTTTTGCCCTGTGAATCCACGGTGAAACCATGGGTTAAAACGGAAAGGTAAGGGACTTTACCCGTTCTTCCGACACTTGTTAAAAGGGAACTGTGAAACCACCCGCGGTGCTGGTCGCTTCCCTCAAGGTAAAGATCGGCAGGTCTTGAAAGGTAATCCCTGTCTTCAAGCACTGCTGCATGGCTCACTCCTGAATCAAACCACACATCAAGGATATTTTTGTCCTTGCTGAAGCTGTGGCTTCCGCATTTTGCACAGACAGCTCCATCCGGCATCAGCTCTTCTGCGGTTTTTTCAAACCAGATATCTGAACTGTACGCATTAAAAAGGTCATAAATTTTATCCACGGACTGTCTGGTTACATAGACCTCTCCACACTTTTCACAGTGAAAGACTGGAATGGGAACACCCCAGGACCGCTGTCTTGAAAGACACCAGTCAGGTCTGTGTTCAATCATGGAGTAAATTCTTGCCTTTCCCCATTGGGGAATCCATTTAACAGTGTCAATGGCTTTAAGGGCTTTTTCCCGAAGGCCGTATTTGTCCATCGATATGAACCACTGGGAAGTGGCCCTGAAAATCACGGGTTTTTTACACCTCCAGCAATGGGGATATGAATGGACAATATCTTCCTGTTTGATCAGTGCACCGAGTTTGTCAAGTTTTTCAATGATGCCCTTGTTTGCCTTAAAGACAAACTGCCCGTTAAAATCTTCAACCTCATTTGTGAAGCATCCTTTATCATTAAGGGGGGAATATGGTTCCAGCCCGTACCGAAGTGCCACATGGTAATCGTCATCTCCATGTCCAGGGGCTGTGTGTACACATCCTGTTCCAGCATCAAGGGTGACATGCTCTCCAAGGATAACAAGTGAGTCTCTGTCGTACATGGGATGCGAGCATTTCATGTTTTCAAGATTTTTTGAATTAAGGCCGCATAAAGTTGTGTAGTCTTCAATACCAAAGTCTGCCATCACCTTTTCAACAAGTTCCTTTGCAAGTATCAAAACCCCGTGTTCCCTGGTTTCAACTGCTGAATAGATAAAATCAGGGTGAAGGCAGATACCAAGGTTGGCAGGTATTGTCCACGGCGTTGTTGTCCAGATGACAAAGGATATATTTTTTCCTGCAAGGGCAGGCATAACAGATGAAATATCATCTTTTAAAGGAAATTTAACAAAAATTGAAGGAGACGCATCATCTGCGTATTCAATTTCAGCTTCGGCAAGGGCCGTATGGCAGCTGCAGCACCAGTGAATGGGCTTTTTCCCGAGAAACATATCACCGCTTAAAGCAAATTCACCGCATTCCTTTGCAATTCTTGCCTCATAGGAGTTGTTCATGGTGAGGTATGGATTGTCCCATTCGCCCGAGACCCCGAATCTCTTGAACTCTTCTCTCTGGATATCTACAAATCCTGCTGCATAATCACGGCATGCTTTTCTGATCTCAACAGGTGTCATATCTTTTTTCTTTGATCCGAATTTTTTATCAACATTATGTTCAATGGGAAGTCCGTGGCAGTCCCATCCAGGTACATAGATGCTGTCAAATCCTGCCATCTGTTTTGAGCGGACAATGATATCCTTTAGAATTTTGTTTATTGCATGCCCGATATGGAGATGACCATTGGCATAGGGCGGTCCGTCGTGAAGAATAAATGTTTTACGTCCTTTGGAAAAGTCTCTGATCGTTTGATAGAGGTCTTCATCTTCCCATTTTTTAAGCTGTTCAGGTTCACGGTTAGCAAGATTTGCCTTCATTGCAAATTTTGTTGAAGGCAGGTTTAACGTTTTTTTATACTCCATTTTTCCTCCATAGATCGGCTATTGAACTCACATTCCCACAGACACAGAGACTTTTTATGTGAAACTCCTGCAAACTACTTTAAACTATTAGAGTTGGCTTCGCGCCTTCGGCCCATTGTTCGTCAGAATCTTTGATTCTTTGAGGCCGTTTAATATTCTCCACATCGGCCTCATGGCCGTTTATAAAAAATTTGAAACTGCAGTATGTGAATATTTTTATATATAAAATAAACAGATAATTTAAGTTAAAAAGAGTATAAAAGTCAAGAAATATCCGGTTTTTAAATTTTTTCCAGATTTGATAGGTTTTGTTTTTTAGGTTTTGTCCCTTTTTTAATTTATAATGGTTCACATACTGCATGATAACATGGTATGTATTCTACGCACCATGTCGTGCATGGTTTTGATTTGATAAGAAAGCGTTTTAAAATAAAAATAAGGAGGGAAGATGAATTCCAGGGTACCGGACAGACAAGAGGCTTTTGCTTTATTGAAAAAATACAATCAGGACCAGGGGCTTATAAAACATGCTCTTTCAGTTGAAGGTGTAATGAGGTATTGCGCCCGCCAGAGGGGAGAGGATGAAGAAAAATGGGGGATCGTGGGACTTGTGCATGATATTGATTATGAAAAATATCCGGACCAGCATTGTACAAAGGCAAGAGAAATACTGGAAAAGGAAAACTGGCCTGAAGAATATATAAGGGCGGTTGTAAGTCACGGATGGGGTATTTGTTCGGATGTTAAACCTCAATCTGAAATGGAAATGGTTTTATATGCCATTGATGAATTAACCGGTCTTGTGACAACAACTGCGCTGGTACGTCCTTCTAAAAGTGTCATGGATTTAAAACCCAAATCTGTAAAAAAGAAATGGAAAGACAAGCGTTTTGCCGCCGGAGTGGATCGTGCAACAATTGACAGGGGGGCAAATATGCTGGGCCTGGAGAGGAGTGATCTCATCGAGGCTGCCATAAAAGGCATGCAGGATGTGGCTGATGATATAGGTCTCGGTATGAGCTAAGCATGGCTTTGAGACCGGAAGAAAAGTGATAGAATTATTTTTTTTGATTACCGGTCTGAAATCCATTTGCATGTGAACTAAGGATCTGTTTACATGTAAAATAAGGAGCGGCATGTTAAATTCCGACCCTGTGTCTTCCAAAGATGGTTTAACCGGAAGTATTCTATGGCAGGTTATTGTTTTATCCATATGCCGGCTTTTCATCAATACAGCACGCAGGTTTATTTATCCCTTTGCTCCTGTTCTGAGCAGGGGACTTGGTGTTCCATTAACGGCAATCACCTCAATAATTGCCGTTAATCAGGGTACGTCCATACTTGGCATTGTATCCGGTCCCCTTGCAGACAGGGCAGGCTACCGCAGAATGCTCATGGCGGGAATGGCAGTGCTTGCATTGGCCATGCTGGTTGGTGGAGTGACATCATTTTACTGGGTTGTTTTTATTTCTCTTGTTACTGCAGGGTTTGCCAAGATTATTTATGATCCTGCAGCCCAGGCTTTTATTGGAGATAATGTCCCCTTTAACCGCCGAAGCCGCATCGTGGGAATCCTCGAATTAAGCTGGGCCGGATGCACACTTGCAGGAATTCCCCTGATCGGTATCCTGATGACGCGTTTTAACTGGCACGCCCCTTTTTTTGCAATAGGTGTGCTTGGTGTTGCAGGCTTTGTGTTAATTGGGTTTATGATGCCAGCTGATACTCTGGTGCATGATTATGCAGGCAGCAGAGTATCCACCCTTGCAAAATCATGGGTTTTACTTGCACATAACAGGGCAGCACTCGGGGCTGTTGGATTTGCTTTTTTTGCAAGCCTTGCCAATGATAATTTATTTGTTGTTTACGGTGTCTGGATGGAAAAAACCATGCATCTTTCAGCCGAGGCAATTGGATTTTCCACAATTGCCATTGGTGTTGCTGAATTAAGCGGTGAAATTTTTACGGTTTTTTTTTCTGATCGAATAGGTTTAAAGCGCGCAGTACCCTTAGGTATTGTACTGTCAACTTTAAGCTACGGCCTTATTCCCCTTGCCGGAACCAGGCTTGTTTTTGCTCTTTTTGCTCTATTTTTTATTTTTCTTTTTTTTGAATATACATATGTCAGCTTTATGGCTTTATCAACTGAAATAATGCCAAACTCCAGGGCGACTATTGTGGCCGGAGTATATGTGTCCGGAGGCATCGGTCGGATTTTTGGAGCATTAATGGGTGTTCCGGTCTGGAATTACGGAGGTATTAAAGCCGTGGCATCGGTTTCGGTTTTAATGAGTGCCGTTGGCCTTGGATTGATGTTATGGGGCTTGAAAAAACAAAAACCCACATAAAATAATTAACCAAAAAAAATAATGAGGAAGTTTTTATGTTGAGAAAAAAACAGGAAATAAAGGAAAAATCTGCAATTGAATCCATAATAAAGTCATCCATTGTGTGCCGGCTGGCTTTATCAGATGATGATCAGCCGTATATTGTTCCCCTTTGTTTTGGATATCAGGACAATAACCTTTATTTTCATACAGGTCCAAAAGGGATGAAACTTGAGATATTAAAGAGAAATCCAAAAGTAAGTTTTGAATTTGAAACAGATGTTGGTGTTGTAAAGGGGAAAGCACCATGTAAATGGAATATGCAGTACAATAGTGTCATTGGTTATGGAAAAGCGTTTATATTGGACAATAATGATGGTGATATGGAAAAAAAGAAAACAGCATTGAATGCTATTATCCGGCAGTATTCCGATGAAGATTTTTCATTATCTGACCTGAATATTGAAAAAATAGTTATCATAAGGGTCAGGATAGATCATATGACAGGTAAGCATTCCAGTATTATCTGAAAGCATAAATACTCTATTGAGAGTTGAAATGAATAATTTGTTACAAAAAAAACCCCTTGTAAGTGTTATTATCCCTTCATTCAACAGGGGGTGGGTTGTGGCAGAAGCTGTTGAATCTGTGATAGCACAGGATTACCATCCCCTGGAAATCATTGTTGTTGATGATGGATCAACAGATGATACAGGTGAAAAACTGAAGCCCTTCAGGGGAAAAATTATATTATTGGAACAGGAAAACAGAGGTGTCAGTGCTGCGAGAAATACCGGTATAAAGGCTGCAGGTGGTGAATTTATAGCTTTTCTCGACTCAGATGATCTCTGGATGCCGGGTAAAATATCCTGTCAGATTGATTTTTTTAATGATAATCCGGATGCAATGATATGCCAGACTGAAGAGATATGGATAAGAAATGGTAAACGGGTTAATCCAAAGAAAAAACATAAAAAATTATCAGGTATGATTTTTGAGCCCTCTCTTAACCTCTGCCTCGTGAGCCCTTCTGCTGTGATGATGAAAAAATCTCTTTTTAAAATTAAAGGAAATTTTGATGAAGACCTGCCTGCATGCGAGGATTATGATCTGTGGCTTAGGATAAGCTCAACTATTCCCGTTTACCTGATTGATACACCTATGATCATAAAAAGAGGCGGGCACAGGGACCAGCTTTCCGGGAATCATTCCCTTGATAAATTCAGAATACAATCCCTTAAAAAACTTTTAAAAGAGAATTTTTTAACAGAAAAACAGCGCATAATGGCAATTAAAGTCCTTAATGAAAAATGCAGGATTTATGCCCAGGGCTGTTTAAAAAGGGGCAGAACAGGGGAAGCCGCGCAGTACAGCCCTACCTCACGGCAGTTATGAGAAATTAGAGGCCTGAAATATCAATTTTATAATAAGTGGCTGAGTCGCTTTCTTCTTCTTTCACCTCAACTTCCATTATTCTGCATCTTGACGCTAACTGTTGAATTCTCAGGCTTGCGTTGGGACTGAAAATCATTGTTCCCGGCATTATTTTTTTCTTAACTTTAACTTCTGCAACCGGTTCATGCTCATCTGCAAAAATCTGCAGCTTTTTTTTATACTGGAGCAGTTTTTTATTGTCATCTTCATATTCCTTTACAGCGTTTTCCCTGTTCTCAATTTTTTGAATAATTTTATCCTGAAGGGTAAAGGCAATATCAAGTTTTTTGCCTGCAGATTTTATTTTCTGCCGCAGTTCATTTATAATTTTACTTGCCCTTTTAAGTTCTGTTATATCTTCTGAAGCCTTTAATTTGCTGAGTTTTTCTTCAATATCCCTGAGTTTAATCTCAGAACGGTCCTGAAGAAGCGCTAATTCGGCAATTTTAATATTCAGGTCATTATTTTTAGTCTCCAATTCTATAATTTTTTCTTTTGCTGCTTTAACAGCCTCGATATTTTCTTTTTGTCTTTTGTCTGCCTGATTGATGAAGAATTCAATATGTTCGTTCAGGCCTGCTTTAATTATTGAGGGGTGAGAAACGTCTGTCCCGATGTTTCCTGCAATGATTCCCCTTCTCGCTGAAATATAAGAAGAGATGATGTGGCCTGTTTCATTTATACATGTACCACTCAGCAATAGTTTTGAGTCAATGATCTCTTTTTGAATAATAATATCTCCAAACGCCTTTATCTTTGAATTATTAACATATTTTGCCTGTACGGTTCCCTGCACTTTTATGATATCAGCATTAACAATTCCTGATGTAACATTCAGGTCGCCTGTAAGATCAATCTCAGCTCCTTCAACATCTTTTATGGTTAAATTTGCGCATTTTATGCTGAATCCTGCTTTGATTCCACCTTTGACAACGATATTGCCATCAAAATTTATATTGCCGGTTTCAAAATCCACATCATCCTGTATGGTTAATTCTGAAAGAACAGAAATATTTCCCATTGCATCCATATGGGGCATGCCATCTGAATCTGCAAAAATTTTAAGTTTGTCTTCTGAAAATCGGGTTCCTGTACTGCACCCGAAAAATAAATCTATTGGTTCTGCAACAGGTATTTCATTACCAAAGATATCAACTCCGGAATTGCCCTTAACGGCCATTGTTTTTTCTGCAAGCAGGGTGTCCTTTTGCACAAAGGGGATATCTCCCCTGTCTTTAAAATCAATGCTTCCATCGGACAAAATCTTTCCAGCTTTTTTGAAATCGGTTTTGAAATAGTATTCTATTTTTGAATTGACGGGAAATTCGGGGATAATTCCTTTTGCAATCACAAATGGCTCATCTTCAACTTTTGCATGTGCAAGCCATATTTTTATGAGTTGAGCATCCTTTATGCCAAATTGTATTTTATTGGTTTTTAAATATTCTTCGATAACATCAATGGTAATGTTATCTGACAGGGGTTTTTTTATTTTTATCATTCCGGTAAGCCTGTCATCTGTGATGATTAATTCAAGAAAATCATCGGGAAACTCCTCCTCCTGCTGATGATACTCAGGCTTATGATCGTCTGTTTCATCAGTTCCGGAATCCATTGTTCCGGAAGATTTAAATGCAAGTCCGATGATTATGTCAATGAGTTCGTTTGATTGAGAATGATGTTCCGATTCCGGGATTGAACCCCTGTTTTCGGCAATTGTCTTATAATCGACATCTTCATGACCCGTGGAAGTTTGGGATATATTTGAGATAATACCGGTTAGAATGTTTTTGATTTTATCTTTCATGTTGATAAATTCATTTGCAAAATTTTCCGGGGACGGGTGTATATTTTTTTGGTCAATGAATTTTTCAAGGTTTAAAGGTCTGCCTTTTTTTTGCCGTTCCGATTCCACGCTGATCTTTGATTTAAGTATACGGATTATCTTTTTCTTTTTTTCAATCTGGTTGATAAAATCCTGTTCCTTTTTTTTGAAATTCAGAGCTATTTTATACATCTGTTTGTTTTGAGTTCCGGTCACTTTTTTCAAAAAGTTTTTCTTCTCAATGGACTCAAATTCTTTACATCTCTCCTGAACCTGCAGGATCAGTTCATCATCACTGAATGGAAGAGACAGACAACCCTGGATTTCAGCAATATTGATGGCATTAATAATCGTTTCAATGTCACTTGCATCGGCAAGGAGCATTCTTCGTGTTTCAGGGGAATGATCCTTTGCTTTTTCAAGGAGGATGTCTCCTTTCATTTTTGGCATCTGATATCCTGAAATAATCACTGCAAAAGGAGGATCAGAAACTTCATCAAGGGCTTTAAAGGCATCCTCAGCCGATGAAACACAGTGAACTTCAAAATTTCTCAGTGAAAGAAGTTTTTTAATTCCTGTTCTGATCTCTTCGCTGTTGTCAACAACAAGTATTTTATGTTTCATGGCTCCTGTCATGAATTTGTTTCCCGTTCAGATTTATTTTTTATATGAAAGAAATTTTAAATGTCATTATTTCAATAAGTTATAGAATGGTAGAGCCATGAGATTTTTGAAATTTAACTTTCAACTTTTGTTGTGATGCAGCACATCATGGCCATTTTTATAAGCAAATCCTTCAAAGTACCTTTATTTATTAGAGTTAGCGTAGCGTCTTCGGCCCATTTTTGGTCAGAATCTTTGATTCTTTGAGGTCGTCTGGAAGTCTCCAGATCGGCCTCATGGCCGCTGTAAAAAACCTGCCTGAATCAGTTTCTTCTTAACGGAATCGGAATTAAAAGGTTTAATTATATAGGCTTTTATACCGAGTTTTATGGTTTTCAGTATCACCTGTTTTGTGTTTGATGCAGTAACCATGATAAAAGGAGTCTCTTTGAGTTTATCATCCTTTCTTATGGCTTTTAAAAGGTCAAGTCCTGACATTTCAGGCATTTCAAGGTCAGAAATGATAAGATCATAAATATCCGGTTTTTTATCCTGAAATTCGGCTTTTAATTTAAACCAGGCGTCATTACCGTCAATAGCCTCTGTAATATCATTGAACCCAAGTCCCGTTAAAATTGTTTTCATGCTTGAACGTATGGATGCTTTGTCATCAACAATAAGTATTTTCATAATCATTTATTCCCTGTCTGATTTTTTTATTAGAAAGAGCTCATTTTGGTCTTGAAAGCAGGACTGGAACCTGAATCAGGATCAGCCACACAGCCCTTATATCGTACCCCCTGGTGTTTTTCCATTAATTTAAATATTACTTCATCATTAAGGAATAGTATCACTTTATTATTAATAATAGTTGTCCCTTTAATTCCTTCAGGCAGATTGTTGTTGTGCTGGATTTTACCACAGGTCTCCATTGTGTCTAAGATACCGGGGATAATAATACCTGAAGATAATCCCTTTGGAATAAGTATATATTTTTCTTTTGTAAGGGATTTTTTATTTTTAAATTCCGTTGATCCAATTGAATCAGGCTGGATCAGTTCTTCAAGATCAAAAAGGGACATCACTTCTCCTTTATAGTTCATGAATTTGTAATTACCTGTTTTTAATATGTCGTTTTCAGAGATGGTTTCAAGCCTTGACAGTGTATTAAGGGGAAGGGCAAAATATTTATTTCCCATGCCGGAAAATAAAAGTATATTTTTATTTTCCTGACAATTTTGATCATGTTCCTTTTTTTCTGCAGCCCTTTTTCTGTTCTCATCATTGACAGCATCAAATTGAAGACCGGCTTTATCTGCCATCCCTGACACATCAAGGATCATGATAATCCTGCCATCCCCGAGGATTGTGGAACCACTGAACCATCCACAGTCTCTGATATAATCGGAAAGTGGGTTAACAACAATTTCCTCGTTGTCAAAAAGGGTTTCAACGCAGAGTCCGAATCTATTCATACCCATTTTCAGGATAACAATATAATTGCTGTCCCATTTGTTTTTACGCCTGTCTTCTTTATGCAATCGGCGTTTATGCAAACAGCGTTCCGGATGCTGAAGATCATCGGTTGTATTTCTTCTGTCGGCAAGCGCATTTCTTTGTTCCATACCCGTTTTTTTATTCCCGGGATGCTTGTAAAATGACTCTATATCGAGAAGCGTCCTAAGTCTTACAATGGGAAGAAGTTCTTCCCTTATGCGTATTACTTCTGAATTGCCAAGTCTGGCCACATGATTGTTCATCTCACCCGGATTTATAAAAACGATTTCACTTATATTTAACTGGGGAATTGCAAATCTATAATTGCCGGTTCCCACAATGAGAACAGACACAATGGTTAGGGTTAAGGGGATCATTATCTGAATATCCGTGCCTTTTCCGGGAATTGAATCAATCTTTATATGTCCTCTTATCCGGTCTATATTTGTTTTGACAACATCCATGCCAACCCCTCTGCCTGATATATCTGTGATTGTATCAGAGGTGGAGAAGCCGGGCTTAAAAATAATATTAATTTTTTCACTGTCAGTCATGAAATTCAATTCCTGTTCTGTAATGATTCCTTTTTTTACAGCAGATAATGCAATTGTCTCCGGATCCATACCTTTTCCATCATCTTTTAAATTAATATAAACATGTCCTCCCTGGTGTACAGCCTTTATTTTAATCATTCCAGTTTCAGGTTTTTTTGCTTTTAACCTTTCATCAGGTAATTCAATGCCATGGTCAAGGCTGTTTCGCAACAGATGGATTAAAGGATTGGCAAGTCCTTCAAGAATTGTCCTGTCCAGTTCAACTTCGCCCCCCACCATGGTATAATTAACCTTTTTCGAAAGTTTTTTTGCAGTATCCCTTACAATTCTCCTGAATCTTTCAAAAAGTTTACCCACGGGCTGCATTCTCATTTGCATTATATATTCCTGAATTTCAGATGTGACCCTGTCAAAGTTCTGCATAATAACCGCATCTGATTTTTTTTCTTTTAAATAGTGTTCCAGGATGGGATGGAGCTGATTTCTCGTCAGGACAAGCTCCCCTGCCAGGTTCATCAATTTTGCCACAAGCCGGGTATTTATTCTGATGTTTTCATCAGTTCTTTTTTGATATGATGGGTCTGCTTTATTATCATCAGAGATTTTCTTTCTATCCGGTATCACCTCCATGTCCGGAATTTCAACTTTTTCCTTTGTAGTTTTTTCCATTTGAAGCGTTATTGTTTCATGCGTATTCTCTGTATTTTTTGTGTTTTCTGTCTCATTTGTTTTTGATGTATGATCCGTTACAGAGTCCGGAGTCAAACCCAATTGCGTGTCATCCAATGCAACAATTTGTTCTGAATTAATTTCAAGTACTTCAGAAAGGAACCCTGTATCCAGTATAGTGGCAAGAACAAGATTGAATATTTTTCCTTTCAGTTCCTGTTCATTTAAATCCGGCTTAAGATCACTGAACAGAATATCTGATGAATCTTCAATATCTTTTATCATGTCTGATATATTTTTATGCTTTAGCAGAAGGTCCTGTTCTCCATCAATTAAAACCTTATATACAAATTTTCCTTCATCCAGTGCTTTTTTAAATTTTGCCTGTTCAAAAATAATCTTTGTATTGTTCAGTGTTATCAAACCGTTTGTTGAATTTTGTGAAATTATTTTTTCAAGATTCTGTTTTTCATTTACATAGTCAATGGTTGATTTTGAATCAATATTTTCAATCAGGGATTTTATTTTATCTAAACCTGCAAACAGGGTATCAATAATATCGGGGGACAGATCAATTTTTTTATCCCTTATTCCCATGAGTACATTTTCAATGGAATGACTGAGAATACCAAGGTCATTAAGTTCACAGAAACCAGCCCCGCCCTTTATACTGTGAATAGCTCGAAATGCACTGTTTATAACTTCTGAGACTGTATTGGAGGTGTCCTTTTCCATTGTGAGGAGATCGGATTCCAGTTTTTCGATATCCTCTTTGATCTCAACGATAAATTGATCCCTTAGCTTTTTGTCAATCAGGGGTTTTGGGTCTGCACCTGCCATTTTATACCTCGGTTTTTTCCTTTAACATGGGTATTTTTTTATAATTTTTTCAGGGGACAGTATAGCCATAATGTCCTTGTCAAGCTTTGCAACGCCCTGCAGATAGGGTCTCATTTTTTTCCCTGTGTTTGCAGGACATGGCTCGATTTCATATCCGGGTACATTAATAATATCGCCAATGGTATCCACAACAATACTCAAATCAAGGTGTTTCATGATAATATTATGGGAATCGGGCGTGATTTTTCTTGAAGACAGTCCAAATACAACTCCGAGGTCGACAACAGTAATAGTCTGCCCCCTTAAATTCATCAACCCCCATATAAAATCAGGAGAATTCTGAACCGTTGTTATCTCTGTTAACTGTATGACTTCCCTTATTTTCAGTATATCTATACCCATGAGGTGATTATCCACTCTAAATGATACAAACTGCTGTGATTCAGTATTTTTAATGTCAGAAGAATTCATAGTTAAATCAAGTTCATTAAAGATTTTGTATTACCATCTGCCTGCCTTCACGATCATCCGGATCACTTGAATCTATTTCCATTATTTTGCAGGCCCCGAGCTTATGTTTTACAACCATGGATGATTTTGGGCCCACAATTTTGTTTCCTGCCAGGATGTTCCTGTTTATTCTGACAACAGGAACCGGTTCGTCAAATTCAGCAATTTCTTCCATGGCTTTTTCCTCAAGTTTTGTCATTTCCAGTTCGTCTGCAGCAAAGGTTATTTTTTTTTCATAGTTTGAGACGTCCTTTGTTATTTTATCCTGGTCACTGAAAATATTTTTTATGATATCATCGTACTCTTTAAGTGTATTTTCCATCTCTTTAATTTCCCTCACAATTTTTATCATTTCTGTTTTTTTGCCTTGAAGGGATAATAATTCCTGTTTCAGAGAAGATATCTTTTTCATCATTGTTTCCTGGGCAAAGGAGTAATCCGCAACTTTCTTGTGCATTTCAAAATTTTTACTTTCAAGCTGTTTCTTTTTCTGCTCAAGGATGTCAAGGTCTGATTGCTGTTTTTCTATTTTTTTATTAAACATAACCTCAAACCTGACCATATGGTCATCAACTCCAGCTTTAATCGTGGATGGTGAGGCCTTTAAGGTTCCGACCCTCCCGAGAGTAAAGCCTTTTTTAGCAGCTATTAAAGAGGATGTAACCCTGCCGTTATCGTTGATACATTCCCCGCTCACGGCAATATCTGATTCCATTATTTCCTTTATAACGGTAATGTTTCCAAATGCGTCAATTTTTGAATTGTTGATGAATTTTGACTTTACATCGCCACTGGTTGTTACCTTTGCATTTATAATACCCGTAGATACGTTGAGGTTTCCCGATAAAGTGATGATCCCACCGTTAATTTCACCTGCTGTAAGGTCCACACAGTTCACATGAAAACCTTCTTTTACAACACCATTGACAAAGACATTTCCATTAAAATTGATATGACCGGTTTCAAAATCCACATTGTTTTTTATGTTCAATTCCTTGAAAACAGAAACAACACCTGCTGTATTAAGGGATGGCTGGCCTTCTATGGCTGCATATATTTTCAGGCCGCTTTCATCAAGTTCTGTACCTGACCCGCTTTTAAAAACACAATCTTTGACATCATCCACAGGGATGGGCTCTCCAAATATGTCAAGGCCCGCCTTTCCCTTTACAAGTGGTATCTTTTCAGCAAGAAGAGCTCCTTTTTCCACAAAGGGGATGTCCCCTCTGTCTCTGAAATCAATTGTTCCATCTTTTTTAACAATACCGGGTTTCTGATATTCTGTATTAAAATGATACCTGACTTGTGCATTTTTACCGGGTTCAGGGTATCTTCCCATTGCTATTGTAAATTTCTTTTCAGGATCAGATGCGTACCGCATAAATCCAAGTATCAGTTTATCCTCCACAACTCCGAATCGTATCCCGTGTTTTTGAAGGAGATCTTTAACCGGTTTGATGTTAGAACTTCCATGGAGACTTTTGGGGAGCCTTATATAGGCCTTTGTTTTATCCGGTGAGATCTGCAGGTCAATAAGGATATCTTTTTTTGAGGAGGATAACAAAGAGGATATGCCCGAACTTTCAGTGATTTCATTAATTCTGTGATGTGCCCTGAAAAGCTCATCTCTCAGTTGAGCAGTTATTGCATTCTCCTGTACAAGAATGTCGCCAAGTGTCATGCAGTTACTGTCATGCTCAAAATAATTGAGCTGTTTTATAAATGCCTGATCAATTGTTTGAACAGAAACAGCCTTCCGTTTTATCAGTTCCTCCGCAAATTCACGATCCTTAAGCCTGATTTCAATGAGCCGTTTTTTAACCATTAACCGGCTGAGTTTGACCCTGTCGATAAGGTTCAAATCAATAAGGCATTGTTCAATGGAAAGGCCTGGAGGACTCTGTTCCTCTGTTTTTGCATGTTCGTTTCTAACTCTTTCAAGTTCCTTTTCTGTGATATACCCTTCCTGAAATGCAAGTTTTGCTGTGTCAGGAATATCTGTATATTCATCAATGTTTAACTTTTTTCCATCCTGATTATCATGGTCCAGTCCTATTTCACTGATTAGGGGCTCGGTTTTTCTAACAACACATTCAATAATAAGATCAATGATTTCATATTGTTCACTATCATATTGACTTGAATTTTTTGCACCGGGTCTAAATGGAAATTTGATGCCATTGTTTTCTGAGATTTCTTTAAAAAATGAATCAATCTGGGTTTTTATGATATTAAACGCTTTTAAAAGAGAGTTCGGTTTTAATAGAATATTTTTTAAAAGAACTGCATTAAGACCTTGAAATTTTTTGTTTTTATTTTGTTCTTCCTTTATTTTTGCAAGTGCGTTTTGAAGAGATTTTTTTTCATCCTGTTTTAATTTGATCTCATCAAGGAATTTTTTGTTCCTGTACTTTAATTGCTTTGCAACTTTAAAAAATTGCAGAGTCTGGCTCCTTGTGATATTGATGAGCTTTTTTTTTTCAGCGTACCTGTCGTAAATTTTTAATTCGGATTTTATTTTTTTAATCAGATCTTCAGTTTCAGGTGGTTTAATAATATATTTATGTATGGCTCCACGGTTAATGGCCTTAATGACAGATGAAAAATCAGGGTACCCCGTTAAAAGGATTCTCCTTGATAAGGGGCTTATTTCTAATGTTTTGTTCAAGAAATCGATGCCTTTCATGCCGGGCATCTCCTGGTCAGAAATAATAAGAGCAAAGGCAGTATCAACACTTTCTAAAATTCTAAAGGCCTGTTTGGCATTCAGGGCTGAAATGACTTTTGAGAATTTTTTCCTTTTAAGTGTTCTGCGCATGGTATTCAAAAAGGACTCATCATCATCAACAATCAGAATTCCATAATCTGTTATCTCAGACATTTTAATCTCCGATTTTATTTCTGAAAAATATTTTTATTGAAGGTTAAATAACGGCCATGGGACCGGTTTTGGCTGGTCCTTATTCACCCTTTACCAAATCACGAAAAGCCGCTCTGATCCTCGGAGTTATTTATATTCAATGAATCACTTTCAGGCATTTCAAATCCGTTTCTTATTGCAATGTCGCTGAATTGTTCAAATAGTTCTTTTAATAATTCCACGTAAAGATTGTTTAGTTTATCCTGTTCAAGCATATTTTTTTCCTTGAGCAGTTTTTCAATTTTTTCTAAGGAATTGTCTTGTTCTGGCTTGTCAGCTATAATTTTAATTTGTTTTTCGAGTTTATCTATTTCCCTGTTTAAATTTTCAATATTTTTTTGATGCGTCTCTGTTTTTTCCCTCAGCTCACAGTTCAATTCATAAAGTTGTGTATTCTGATCCTTTGCAAGACGTAGAAGCTGCTCATTTTCCATAATGAGCTCAAACTGCTTCAGCCCCTCCTGTATGGCATTCATGAATTCCTTTGTGTCCCATGGCTTGGATATATATCTGTGTATTGCTCCCTTGTTAATTGCTTCCAGAACAGCGTCCATATCAGAATATCCGGTGACAAGGAAACGTATGGTGTCCGGAGAAATTTTTCTGGCCTGCTCAAGGAATTCACTTCCCCGCATACCGGGCATACGCTGATCCGAGATAATAATGGAAAAGGGAGCTGAAGCCTTTTGAACTTTTTCAAGCGCCTTGCTTCCATTGGATGCATAGGCAAAATTTATCTTAAGTCTTTTGAGAATTCTAGCTATGGATTTACCGACATTTTCATCATCATCTACGATTAATACCTTGTGAATAAATTTTTCCTGCTTATTCTTGCCAGAAGAGACTGTTTCTTTCTTCTTATCTGCTTCATTATTCATATCGTTATCCATATTTTTATATTAGACTCCTGCCAGATACCTTGAATTATAAGAGTTTTATTTTTCATCAGAATTTTTAATTCTTTAAAGCCGTTAAAATGTCATTAGATTGGCTTTATGGCCGTTTTTTTTATATGAAACTCCTGTAAAGTACCATTATTCATAAGAGTTTCCATAGTTGTTGTGAGGCTATCTGAGAATCACCAGATCTGCCTCATGGCAGTTATAACGATTATATATACGCTGAAGTCTCTATTTGGAAATACCCTCAATTTCTTTTTTGCTGAAAGGCAGGATCACGGAGAAGACACTTCCCTTGCCCATGTCACTTTTTACCTCAATTCTTCCGCCGTGATTTTTAACAATATTATATGCTATATTGAGTGACATTCCTCTCCCATTGCCAATCTCATCTGCTGCGGTGTCTGCGGCAAAAAAAGGGTCAAATATTTTGGATAAATTGTTTTTTTCAATTCCTTTGCCAGTATCAGAAACAGTAATAATTATGTTCTTGTTGTCCGTTTCAGTGGAGATACGTATTCTGCCCTTTTCCATGGTGGCCTTTGCAGCATTTGACAACAGACAGAAAAAGACCTGATTAAGTTCAGCAGGATTACATACAATGGAGGGAATTTCTCCAAAATTAACTGAAACCTTTTCCCTGAATTTAATATTTTTTTGAATAATATTTAAAACGGATAGAATTTCACTGTTTAAGTCGGTTTTTTTCTCTTTTGGTTCACCTGGGTGTGCAAAGGTTCTCAGCTCATTTACAAGATTGGTGATTTTTGTAATTCCTTTTTTGTTTTCATTTAAAAGATCCCGGGTATCCTGAAGAATAAAATCAATATCAATATTATCTTCCTCTGCTTTGATATTAGTTGTCATTATCTGAATTTCACTGGAAATATTATCAGTGCCATCCTTTGCAATAAAGGACACAAGTTCTTTATACTTTTTTATTAAATTTAAAAGATCATTATGGTAGTCTTTCATTATATCAAGATTCCCGGATATAAAACCTGCAGGATTGTTTATTTCATGGGCAATCCCTGCCGCAAGCCTCCCAACTGATGCCATTTTTTCGGCGTGGACAAGGTCACCATAGGTTTTTTTGAATTTATCCTCAAGTTCAATAATTCTTTCTCCGGCCCTTATCCTTGATATAAGTTCATAGGGGTTAAATGGTTTTTTAATATAATCATCTGCACCTGCATCAAGCCCTGCCACAGCATCATCATGACTGTCATGGGATGAGACAAAAATAATATATACATATGCACCACTGTCCCGTTGTTCCCTTATACGTCTGCACAGGGTCAGTCCGTCCATCACAGGCATTTCCCAGTCAGTAATAACCATTCTTGCTCCTGTCTTATTGAGATTTTCAAGAGCTTTTTTCCCATTGGATGAAAGAATAAGGTCGTAGTCTGTTTTTCCCAGCGCAGTTTTGTACAAATTCAGAATAACAGGGTTGTCTTCTGCAATAATAATTTTCATTTCTATTCCGGTAAAATTTTTTATTTTACTGCATTATATTTGTATGAATTATCATTTTAATTATATGTTTTATTAATGAACCTTTTACCAATTTTTTTTATCCGATGCAGGTATTATGCAATAAAAATATCACAGGCCTCTAATCAAAACCCATTGCTTTTTCATGCTCTTTTATTTTTTTTATAATTTCCTCTTTTTCATCCTTGTCAAGCTTTTCAAGTGCAAGCCTTCTTTTCAGTCCCAGCAGAATCATTTCCTCTCTGTAATCATTGCAGGTGTATTTTCCCTTCATTATTTATGTTCCGTTTTAAAAGTAGTGTTATCAGGTAATTTTTTAAGTGAAATTCCGATAAATTTCTTTTATATCAGGAGTTGGCTTCGCGTCTTCGACCCAATATTCTGACAAATTCAGGGCCGAAGGCGCGGAGCCAACTCTGATAATTTAAGGTTGTTAAAGGATTTTCATTTAAACAATATAGTATATGGATGCTATTTGCCCGGTTAAATTTATAATTGACAGATAAGTGATGAATCAATTATTCATCACTATAGTTTATACTGAGATTTTATGTCAATATCATTTCATATAAAAATTTTTACAGTTGAATTTATAAGTCTGATTTTGCGGAAACGGGAAATATTCATGGGAGTGGGACAGAAAAAATGGGAGGCTCTATGGCTTCGAATGCAGAATTGCGGCATTCAAAAAGAAGATATTGAAGAAAAATTTATCAAAGGATCCGGCAGGGGAGGCCAAAAAGTCAATAAAACATCCTCAGCAGTATTTATAAGGCATATCCCAACTGGTATTTCAGTTAAGTGCGGATCTGATCGTTCCCAGCATATTAACAGATTCCTTGCGCTTAGACGTCTTGTGAACCTTATCGATAATGCAGGCTCAGAATCAAAATCGGACAATATGCAGAAAATCGGGCGGATCATAAAACAGAAAAGAAAGAGGAAAAAAAGAGCCAGAATGAAAAACAGAAAATCATGAATAGAAAAAACAGGTTAACAGACCGATAAAACTGAATTCCTGACATTTAATGCCCCTTAAAGTTTTGTGATATGCCGGAGAAAAGTTTCTTTGATGTTATTCTACTATTCCAGCAGGCTGTTTTTTAAAATGCGCCTAACTGGCATTGTTTTATTTTTAATCCTTTTTTTTCACATGCCGATGCAACGTCTGTTTTTTTTATTTTCAGTTCCTCTGCAATTTTCCAGCAGGCTGAACAGGTAATTTTCTTATCTTCAGCAGCAGCATTATTAATTGCATTATCAAGTTCTTCAGATATTGTTAAATCTTTTTGCAGGATATTCCACTGGGGCTCATATCCAAAAAGGCCGAGGCTGCATTTTGTAAGTCTTAATTCCAGTAGATCAGCCTGAACACCGGCTTCACGAGGCAGTATCCCAAGTTTTTCTGCAACAGCATGAACAGCTGCACAGGTTATCTTTTCATTTTTTGATTTGTTTTTAAGTGCTGTGGAAATTGTTTCATCAATTTTTTTATCCTGATGTTTTTTAGCATAATGTCCTGCGTCTTCGTGTGTCATTTTAATCATCCTTAAATATGGTTAGCTGTTGTTAATATTATTCAAAAGATTTTAATATTTCCATTTGCCATTCTTTATTTTAAACTCCTGCAAAATTACATTCTGATAAAATTGCCACACATCTATTACCTGTAAACAATTTTATTTATGTTCTGTCGAATTAATAAATATTTCAGCAGGTTTTATTTTTAATGTCAGGTCGTATGTTTAATGTTTCGTTGCAGCCTGATTTATGATATTTTCTTATACAAT
Source organism: Desulfobacteraceae bacterium (assembly GCA_015493575.1). Lineage (GTDB taxonomy): Bacteria > Desulfobacterota > Desulfobacteria > Desulfobacterales > Desulfobacteraceae > WGCX01. The sequence continues at coordinate 20,312 of WGCX01000104.1, forward strand.
TTGCATATTATCTTAATTATTAATTATTAGTCAATGATTTAGAAACGATGCAGAAATATTTATATAATAATTTATTTTAAGGGAACTGGAAGAAAATAATATACTTATACAGAGAAAACGGGCAAAATGGCAAACAGAATGCGTAAATTATTTTTTGGGAGTTCCCTGAGGAATGCATATGAGTTTAATTGAAAAAGTAGGCAATGGTGATTTCCATATGGTTTATGTTGTATCCTGTGGAGAGGGAATTAATGCGTATCATCTTGTTCAGAGCGCCCTTGTACAGTTTCCCGATAATGATATAAGTGTTATTAAAGTTCCCCATATCCGTACTGAAATTCAGGTTGACAACCTTATTGAAAAAATAAAAAACGCAGAGAATCTTATTGTACACACAATAGTTAATGAGGACCTTAGAAAACATCTTTCAAGGCAGGGTATGAAACATGGCATTGTCACCATTGACCTGATGGGCCCCGTTCTGGCGAAAATTGAAACATTTCTTGAGCAGAGGCCAATTGCACAGCCGGGTCTTTACAGAAGAATCCATAAAGTTGATCTGGACCAGGTGTCAGCTATTGAATTTGCCCTTGCCCATGACGACGGAGTAAACCCCGAAGGCCTTCCTGAAAGTGAGATTATTCTCGTTGGAGTTTCAAGGGCTGGTAAGACACCACTTTCCATGTATCTTGCCGTGCTTGGATGGAAAACGTCAAACGTTCCTCTTGTAATAGGAATTCCAATGCCTGAAGTGTTGAAAACAATTGACCGGCGGAGGATTATTGCATTAAATATCAGTGTTGATCAGCTTTTGGCACACAGGAGAATGCGTCAGGATTCCCTTGGTACTTCGGACATGTATTCATATACAACAAGATCTGAAATTGAAATTGAAATTGAAAAAGCCCGCAGGTATTATATTACCCAGGGGTATTCAATGATTGATGTAAGTAATAAGCCCATTGAAACAAGTGCTGAAGAAATTATAGAAATGATAACAAGGCGGTTTAAGTCAAGGGCGCATAAAAGATGAGGATCTGACTCTATGATGTGAAATTTTTTTTACACTTGTTATAAATTATAGATGGTTCGTTTTTTTTTATAAGAAACTCCTGTCAAGTTCCTTAAATTATTAGAGTTGGCGCCACGCCTTCTGCCCAATATCTGTCAGAATCTTTTGATTCTTTGAAGCTCAGAAGTGCAGTTTTCAGTCCGGTATAATGGCCGTTATTTAAAATGAAATTTAATGGAAATCCCTAAATTGAAGTTATATACTGACAACTAT
>WGCX01000105.1 GCA_015493575.1 Desulfobacteraceae bacterium
TCTTTAAATCAGGAATTGATTTTACTGTGGTTTTCTTTTCCAGCTGAGCAATTGTAATGGCTTTCTTTTTTTCATGTTTAACCTCGGTTTTTTTTACAATTTTTTTTTCAAAAACCTTTTTTTCACCAGCAGAGGACGATTTGCCCCTTGTTTCAGAAACAAATGGGACAAGACTGACTCTTATTGCAGGAGGAAGCCTGACCGGAGCACTGACATTCTGAAAAAAAACAAGTGCAAGAAAACAAAATAAATGAAGACATATGGAAACTATATATAAAAGTACCCAAGTCCGATGGTTATATCCTGAATCTGTTAAAACAGATTTTTGTTTACCTGTCAGAGAATTGATATGAGTCATATCTACCAATCATGATTTATCTTCTCTGGGAATAGTTATCATCCCAAGGTTGTCCACACCAGCTTTCTTAACTTTTGACATGACATTCACTACAAAGCCGTAATCAACATTTTTATCCGCTTTAAGATAGACATCACGCTTACTGACGTTGTCCAGAATTTTTTCAAGTTTCTCACTTAAAAAATCAATTCCAACTTCCTGATCATTAATATATACCGTATGATTCTGCTTAATTGAAATCACAAGCTGTTCAGTTTCTTTTCCAAGGGGTGCAGCAGAGGCCGTGGGCAGTTTGACATCCACTCCCTGGACCATCATTGGAGCTGTTACCATGAAAATAATGAGAAGCACCAGCATAACATCAACAAAAGGAGTTACATTGATTTCCGACATAAGCCTGTCATTATCTGATCCTGTATGCATCAATCAACCCTCCCTATTTGTCAGAATATCCCGTTCAACGATATTAAGAAAATCCGCTGAAAAATTTTCAAGCTCTGAATTTAAGACCTTGATCCTGTCTGTAAAATAGTTGTATCCGATCACCGATGGAATGGCAACCACAAGCCCTGCAGCCGTTGCAATCAGTGCTTCAGAAATACCCGGTGCCACAACGGCAAGGTTTGCCGCACCTTTTAAGCCAATGCTGTGAAAAGTACTCATAATCCCCCACACAGTGCCGAACAATCCTATAAAAGGCGCAGTATTGCCTGCTGTTGCAAGAAAGGGGACAAGCTGCCCAAGCCTCCTGATTTCAAGATTTATGGATCTTCTCAATGCTCTTTTCACATTACCGAGGATATGGAAAGAAAAATCAGCTAATTTCTCATTTTCCCCCTTCTCTTCTGCATTTTTTAAACCCTGTGATTTCTTCATTTCCATATATCCTGAAATAAAAATCCTGGCAACGGGACTCTGCCTTAAAGCTTTCGCCTTAAAAAAAGCATCCGAAAGAGTATGACACTGCCAGAAAAGATCGATAAAATCAACAGACTCTTTATAAGCCTTCCTGACATACCAGTATTTAATTAATATAATAGCCCAGGATGTAACCGAGAAGAAGAAAAGAAGAAGCAGCACCATTTTCACAACAGGGCCTGCTGTGATAAGCATATGAAATATTCCACTTGATTCAGGGATCATACAAAAAAGCCTCCGGATTCTTTTAGATTAAACAATAGAAGTTAAGCTATATTAGCATTGATTACATGTCAAGCTTTCCATAAAAAAACCCCTGTACAGAGACTGTACAGGGGTTTTTTTTATCGTCTAACGGATATAATTTCCATTGGCTGGCATTTTCAATACCATATCATTAAGATGCAGCCACTCAAAAATGAATTAACAAAATGTGAAGCTATTGTTGAGTGGTCACCAAATTTAAGCCGCTAAAAACATAAATTTGCGGTCCTAGGATCCATGATGTTAGACTACATCATACCTGGCATTCCGCCGCCCATTCCGCCTCCGGGCATTCCGGCAGGCATTCCGGCACCTGCATTCTCTTCAGGTTTTTCAGCGATCATGGCTTCAGTGGTAAGCATGACAGAGGCTACACTTGCTGCATTCTGGAGTGCGAAACGAACCACTTTTTTAGGATCAATAACGCCTGCTGCAATGAGATCCTCATAGGTATCTGTTCTTGCATTGTAACCGAAAGAGCCCTCACCTTCCTTTACCTTGTTGATGACAACGGAGCCTTCAACACCGGCATTATTGGAAATCTGACGTAAAGGTTCTTCAATTGCACGGGCAACAACTTTTACACCAAGTTTTTCTTCCTGGTCTGCGCCAAGGCCTTCAAGAACTGCAGCAGAACGAACAAGTGCAACTCCGCCGCCGGGGACAACACCCTCTTCAACTGCAGCACGTGTTGCATTAAGCGCATCCTCAACCCTTGCTTTTTTCTCTTTCATCTCGGTCTCAGTTGCAGCACCAACACTTATAACAGCAACGCCGCCAATGAGTTTTGCAAGACGCTCCTGGAGTTTTTCCCTGTCATAGTCAGATGTTGTCTCTTCAACCTGGGCACGGATCATTTTTACTCTGCCTTCAAGGGCATCTCTCTGACCACCACCGTCAACGATTGTTGTATTGTCTTTGTCAATAACAATTGATTTTGCTGTTCCAAGGTCATTTAAAGTCACATTCTCAAGTTTCAAACCGACATCCTCGGAAACAACCTGGCCGCCTGTAAGAACTGCAATATCCTCGAGCATTGCCTTTCTTCTGTCACCGAATCCAGGAGCCTTTACTGCAGCAATATTCAATGTTCCGCGGATTTTGTTTACAACAAGAGTTGCAAGGGCTTCACCCTCAACATCCTCTGCAACAATTACAAGGGGTTTTCCAAGTTTTGCAACTTCTTCAAGAACAGGGAGGAGATCCTTCATGCTGCTTATTTTTTTATCACAGATCAGAACAAAGGGATTCTCAAGTTCTGCAACCATTTTTTCTGCGTTGGTTGCAAAATAGGGAGAAAGATAACCGCGGTCAAACTGCATACCTTCAACAACATCAAGTGTTGTATCCATTGATTTTGCTTCTTCAACGGTGATAACGCCTTCTTTACCGACTTTACTCATAGCCTCGGCAATGATATTACCAATGGTTTCATCGCTGTTTGCGGAAATTGTACCTATCTGTGCAATCTCTTTCTGGTCTTTGGTGGGGTTACTTAATTTTTCGAGATTTTCAACGATCTTTCCAACGGCAAGGTCTATACCTCTTTTAATACCCATGGGATTGTTACCTGCAACAACAAGTTTCTGGCCTTCTTCGTAAATAGCTCTTGCAAGAACCGTTGCAGTAGTCGTACCGTCACCTGCCATATCACTTGTTTTGCTGGCAACCTCTTTAACCATCTGGGCGCCCATGTTCTCGAATTTATCTTCAAGATCAATTTCTTTTGCCACGGTAACACCGTCTTTTGTAACATTTGGTGCGCCCCATGATTTTTCAATAACAACGTTTCTTCCCTTTGGTCCAAGGGTCACAACAACTGCATCTGCAAGTGTTTTTACACCTTTGAGCATAGCTTCCCGGGCTTTGGCATCGTACATAATTTCTTTTGCCATCTCTATAAAACCTCCATTTATATTTTAAATTTTTAAATATTAATAACTTTATGCTTTTAATTTGAATGGTTAACGCTAAATTCTTACTCTCTATTTTTTTACTCTACAACTCCGATTTTTTACTCTACAACTCCGAGAACATCATCCTGGCGCATAATAAGATAGTCAACACCGTCAAATTTTACTTCTGTACCGCCATATTTGCTGAAAAGAACAGTATCACCAACTTTCAAATCCATTGGAATCAGTTTTCCATCATCAGCTGTCCGTCCGTTACCCATGGCAATAATTTTACCTTCGGCAGGTTTTTCCTTTGCTGTATCAGGGATAATGATACCGCCTTTTGTTTTCTCAACTTCCTCAACCCGCTCAACGAGAATTCTATCCTGTAATGGTCTAAAATTCATAATACTACTCCTCCTTAAATTAAAAAAATGATTATTATTCAGTTTAAATATTCAAAGGATAAAATAACAACTTAAACACTCATAGAAATTATTTTTCCTTTTTTGAAGACGTACATGAGGGTTCAGGCTTTTTTGCAGAAGTATCTTTACATGCACATGATTTATTTTTCCCTGCATTTCCGGCCTTAGACCCACCATAATCTGTTACATACCACCCTGAGCCCTTTAACTGGAAAGAACTCTGGGAAATTATTTTTTTCAGCTGCCCATTGCAATGCCTGCATGTAGTAAGAGGAGATTCAGATATCTTTTGAAAGACCTCCTCAACCTTACCACAATCTTTACATTCATACTCATAAATAGGCATTTTGTTTTTCCTCCCTCTCATTCATTTTCATCTATCCTAAAAACAAAGATAAAATAGTCAGTCTTTAATCCTTGTCAAGTGCGATTAATAAAAATTTAAAAAAGTTTATACTCGATTATCAAGTTTTTATCGAACATTAAAGATTTAAGAGGGTCAGGCTTTCCTTATTGTCATTATCTCAACTTTTGAGGTTAACATATATTTATAGTTTGATAACAACGAATAAGAAAAGCCTGACCCCCTTTTGGGAAAAATTTCAATTAAAAAACTTGATAATCGAGTTATAAACTTATTTTTTCTCAATCCATTTTTTGTAATATTCAAGAACTTTATCCATACCGGGCAAAGGTTCTTCAGATAGAATTTTCCATGTAATATCATGCACCTTTATCTCCTCATTCATGGCATGTTCGGCAATGGAAGACGCAGAATAAATCTGCTGAAATTTTCCGAATCTTACAATATGAACAAGTTCATGAACAACTATATATACAAGAAAGGGGAAAAGCATAAGTTCGTCATTTTCCTTAACTGCATCAAGAATGGCTCCATCCTGGAGACATACAGTATAATAAGTAAACCTTGATGATCCAAGCTGTGTATCTTTTTTCTTTCCATCATAGCCTACAACCTGTGCAAATGGGCCATCAACCCTTTCTGAATAATTTAACTGTTCAGCAGTTTTAACATCATATTTCATCCGAAGCCACTGACCCGAAGATATTTTAAAATAATTACTGACAAGTTCTTCAGCAAGGGCTACAGCATCATTTACTTTTTGCAGTTCCGAAGAACTAAAGACCTTTCCTTCAGGCATTTACAAATCTCCATAAAAAATCCATAGAAAATCAACGGCTTTGACAGAACATGGGCCAAAGGTGCAAAGCCAACAGCGCTTTAATATTACGCTTTTCATAAAAAAAGAAATTTAAGGATGGACTTACAGCAAAATTATATGTTATGCTGATTAAAATTTAAATGTAAATTAATATAAAATTAAAAAGGAGGTGGTCTTTTGGGCAGTGTCATAAAAAAGAGAAGGAAAAAGATGAGAAAACATAAACACAGAAAACTCCTTGCACGCACAAGGCATCAGAGGCGTAAAGGGAAATAGTTGATATATCAAATGAGATATAAAGGGAGAGGAGAGAGTTTCCTCCCCCCCCTTTATATCATTAATAATCAGTTCGTAATAACCTTCCTGGTCAAAAATAAGATTTTACAAGCCTAATATTTTTTCAAATACTTCATAAAATCAGAATCTGTTGATATGACAAATGTATTGGTTTTATCCAATGCTTTTTTATATACCTCAAGGGTTCTTGAAAAAGAATAAAACTCAGGATCAACCCCGTAGGCCTCGGCATAGATGGCCGTAGCTTTTGCATCAGCCTTACCTTTGATCTCCTGGGCAGCTTTATATGCTCCCGATTTGATCAACTGCAACTCCTTTTCCTTGTCACCACGTATATCATTAGCCTCGCCCTTGCCCTCACTACGGTACTTCTCAGCTATCTGATTTCTTTCCGCAATCATTCTGCTGTAAACGGCACGCCTTACCTTTTCAACATAATTAATACGTTTGATTTTAATATCTTCAAGTTCAATGCCGAATTTCTTGAGTTTAGGCTGGGCCTGAGCCATCATCAATCTCGTTATTTTAGTTCGTCCTGTCCGGATATCATACTGGGAGGCCACCTTCTGGCCCTCCTGTTTCTCCAGAGCTTCAAATGTATCCATGGGTCTGTTGGAATTTCTCACACTTTCCACAAGACGATAGGAGGTAACAAGATTTCGCATGGAAGGTCCGATAATATCATCAAGACGTCCAAGAGCTGTAGTCATATTGTTCACCGTCTGGAAATATTTCACAGGATCAACTATTTTCCACATGGCAAATATATCAACCCAGATATAGACCTTATCCTTTGTTGGAACTTCTCCGGGATCTCCATCCCAGGACTGAAGATTTTTCGGAAAATAGGTCGCTTTCTGGATAAACGGAACTTTAAATTTCAGTCCAGGTTTGGTAACGGGTTGACCTACAACTTTTCCGAACTGGGTTACCACAACCTGTTCCGTTTCATCAACAACATATGCCGAAGCAAACACGGTAAATACCGCCACCACCAGTATTCCTGTTATAATTCCTTTAAATTTCATCATTTTTTACCACCATTTCCATTTAAAAACTGCCCATTCAAAGGAGATACAGATGCCCCGGCGCCTATATTAAGGAAGGGGAGCAGGTTCTTCTGATCAGAATCAATAATGTATTTTTTCCCAAGTTTCGGGAGGATGCCTGCCATGGCTTCTATATAAAGCCTTCTTCTTGTAACGTCCTTTGCCTTGACATATTCTTTATATACTGCAGTAAATCTTGCAGCATCACCCTGGGCACGGTTGATACGATCCAGTGCATAACCTTCTGAATCCTTTATCACCCTTTTTGCCTCTCCTCTTGCAGCGGGAACGGCTTTATTGTATTCCTCTTTTGCCTTGTATATCATCTGCTGTTTTTCCTGCACAGCTTCATTAACCTCATTAAATGAGGGCTGTACCGGACCCGGCACATCGGTTTTCTTCATTTCAAGCGTAACAATATGAATACCTGTCTGGTTCAGAGTCATTTCTTTCTGAAGCCTTTGTTTTGCGGCAATAGCAATCTCATCCCGTTTACTTATCACTTCATTTATACTTCTGTCCCCAATAACAGTACGCATGGTCGCCTCAGCCATATCCCTTAACAATGTCCTTACGCCCTTAACTTTAAAAAGATAATTATAAGGATTGGAAATCCTGTACTGGACGATCCATGGAACCACGGCAACATTCAGATCCCCTGTGAGCATCAAGGCAACTTCAAGATCTTCATTTGCAGTGGTAAACCGTTGATTGTCTGCTCCGTTAATGGTCTTAAAACCAAAAGCCTCGTTGTACACTCTTTTAACTTTAACCTTGGTGAGTTTCTCAATACCTGCGGGCAGTTTAAAATTAAGACCCGGCTGACATATACGTTCATATTTCCCGAATCTCTGTATTACACCCACCTCATCAACTCCAATCGTAAAAAAAGTTGAGCTTCCGAAAAAAAGGAGGAAAAGAACAACGATCATTATTATTCCTCCGGGAAATTTGAATTGTTTAAATTTGTTCAAAAATTCATCCATCTGTGGAGGGCGGGGTATCCCACCGCCAAAGCCCCCCTGGCCTTTCTCAAATTTCTCCTGCTTCTCTCTGAGTTTGTCCCAGTCCCAGTTCATAAATAAATTCCTATAATTGGTATTTAAAAAAATTAAAGACTATCAGTCTTATTAATAGTATATAAAATACATTAATCCATGCATTTATCAAGGAAAAAACAAAGGCTAAGAATTTTAGGCTTTGAACTAA
>WGCX01000106.1 GCA_015493575.1 Desulfobacteraceae bacterium
AATAAGAAAAGCCTGACCCCCGTTTTGCAAAATTTTCAATTAAAAAACTTGATAATCGAGTGACAGATATATAATAGAAAGTGCATTGGAATCGAATCAATCAATGAATGACATGCTAAAGCGAGCAATGCCCGCAACCCATGCGTCTGCCTCAATTTTTTGTTTTTTATTGCAGAAATTCAGGGGTAAGGCACTAATTGCGATAATGTGTTCATATTTTATATTGACAAAAAAACTGTTTTGAGCTTAGCTTAGCTTAATCTATTTTGAATATAAAAGGTACGAAAAGGATATGTTCAATGAATCCGGAACTTTTAAATAATAAATTTCAGGTAAGTGATAATCCCGGACTGGATACGCGTGATCCAAGATTTGCCGATATTGCAGGAATGATTCAGCAGGGAAATTTTTCAGGGGCTGCAGAACAGGCTCAGGAAATTATTGAAAATAATATTTACGATATACGCATCATCTGTTATTTTTTATATGGGTTATTTGATGAGTCCGGTCCTGCAGCTTTTACAGGCATCTTCAATTCACTGAAAAGCATTTTAAGTGATAACTGGGAGGCAACGGGTCCTGTAAAAAATCGTTTGAAACAGGCTAAAAAAAGTATTATCTGGTTGTTTAAGCAATCAAATAAAATTCTTGATAACGAAAAAAATAAACAGAGCGACAGATGGCAGAACTGGCAGACTGAGATTGCTTCTGATACAATCTGGGAGGCGATGGAAGCTGCAAATGAACTTAAAAAGAATGTTATCGCTGTTTTTGAGGATAACTCTCCCGGAATTATTGACGGTTTATCAAAAATCAATGCATGGCTTGACAGCTTTTATAAACTGATTTACAGGGAGCCGGAGCCTGATGAACCTGTTAATGAAGAGACAGACAGCCCTGGCACCGATGATATAACATCTGATAAGCCAGATAATTCTGCATCCTCAGATGGAGACCTTCCCTCCGGAACCCGGCCGGATTACATGCAGCAGGGAAAGTATGGCACCATTAGTAGTTCGGGGTCATATTTACTGCATATGCTGATTAAAAAAATAAAAATTTTTTCTCAACTTTTAAAGGAAAATAAAAATGCAGGCGCTGCACTTGTGGCCGATGACATTAATAGCATTATTGCTGATTTTGATCCGCAAATATACTTTCCCGATCTTTTTGCGGACTTCACAAAACAATATGCCTTAAATGTTGACAAACTGCTCACCTTTAAAAAGTGCAGAGATACTGCTCTATGGAAATCCATGGATAAGCTGTACCAGGTTGACATGGATTCCTTTGTGACACTTGACGGTGAATTCCATTTTAATGAGCCTGATTCATTTAATATTGACAAAACCGGGCATTCGGACACAATAGATGATAACGATGATATTGATGATGATATTGATGATGACGATGATTTCTGATCTTACACTCGATTATCAAGTTTTTATCGAACATTAAAGATTTAAGAGGGTCAGGCTTTCCTTATTGTCATTATCTCAACTTTTGAGGTTAACATATATTTATAGTTTGATAACAACGAATAAGAAAAGCCTGACCCCCGTTTTGGAAAAATTTCAATTAAAAAACTTGATAATCGAGTTACAGGAGACACACTATATGAATTGCAAAGGGTGCAACCGGGAAATTACAGGAGATGAATACAGGGAAGTCGGTAAGTGGACTTTCTGTCTTGATTGCTTTGAAAAACTTTTAAATCCTTCGGAATCTGAGCCGGAAAAAATTGAATCTCACAAAAAAAATCCTGAAGATCTCCATGATCCTCAGTTAGTTCAAGATCTGCCCGACATAAAAAAACAATGTGGAATATGTGAAAGTGAAATTGAAAAAGGCAAAGAAAAAAAACTTGGGATATGGACACTATGCGAATCATGCTATAATGATATGGTTTTCAAATCCCGAAAAACAAATTCCGATAATGATACAGAGGAGGATGAAGCCTGGCCTGATATATCTAAAGCAGACAATATGGAAGTATTAAACACCGGCAGAACAATTTTATGCGATGATTGCGGCAGAATTATTCTGGAAGTTGCAGCAAAGAAGGACGGGGATAATTTACTCTGCCCGGATTGCTTTTATAAAAAAACGACTTAATGCACAGAATGCCTCATGGCAGTTTTATAAGAAACTATGATGAATTCCATCAATGTTAAGAGCCAAGGCAGATCAACACAGCATATCTGGCTACGTAAGGCGGATCTGTAACTTAAGCCAATAGGTATTATGGACATTATAAAAATATCATTAGGACGAGCATATGTTTTCCGAATCATTACAAATAGATATTGCACTTGAAATTGACGGAAAAGAATTTAAAATCCCGGGTGGAAATATCAAAATGTGCAAACTTGAGATGCACTCATTCGGGTTTACCGGAAAAGCAGAATTCGGTTTGTTTTCCGATTCAGATGAGGATGAACTATTTCCCCTGTTTGTGACACAGAAGATTATAAAAATTAATTTATCAATCACCAGAGTCTATAATATCAAGGATGAGAATCCTGTGCCCCTTACCATGCAGGCATATGTTACCGGAAAATCCGTTGAGGAATCCCTTTACAGGCAGGTAAAAAAAGACCCTGTTCTGAAACGCCACTATGAAATTTTCTTTGAGGATATTCCTGCTGTGCTGTGGAAACAGCATTTCCCTGTTCAACTTTATACCGATAAAAAAATCTCCGATGTTATAAAAGATCATGCCTTTGATGAAATTTCCATTGAAATCGGCGAAGATATTCAGGAAAAAACCAATGAGATGGTATTTCTGGGCCTTGAGAAAAAGCATAACAAGGCATCGTTTTATGATTTTTTTATCTGGTATGTTGACGTATCAAATATGGCCATTGTTTATAATTATAATGATGGCAAAATAAAATTATCAGAAAAAAAACCATCTGAAAAGTCTTCCAATGTATTTTATCCCTCCGGTGTGGATGCATTAAAAACCGTTTATCCTGAGACCCTGCGCCATAATTCAAGGATACTGAATGTACATTCGGAAAAATATCAGGAGGTAAAGATTACTCAGGACGAGTCAGTTACAGGAATTCGCCATGATATTGTCATGCGTACACCTATTACAAAGGACATTGATGACAGAAAAAAAGCTGAAACCCTGAAACTGAAAAACAGCCTTGAACAAATTGAGCTGACCCTTAAGGAATTTCCTTCAAACAACTGCACCATTGGTACCATGGTGAACTTTGAGAAGGAATATTGGAGTAAAAATAATCTTTTGTCTGAGAAAAAATTCCGGGTTTTTGAAATTCACATGTCTGCTGTAGCTGAAAAACAGGACTTAAGTGAAAATTACAATGCAGATCATGCCAGCTATAATATGGATATGCTTATAAAAATGGAAATTGATGAAAATCCCTTTATCCATCTGCCCTGCTTTAAAAAGCCTGAGTATCCTGTGATGGTTGAGGGGAAAATCGTCAGCGAATCAGGAGAGGATACAGATAAAACTTATCAGATCTATACAGATGATGAGACCTCCCTTGAAAATTACAAAATTTATATACCTTTATGGGATATGAATATTAAGGCTCCTTTTATTCCGGGAGTATATACGGGGCATTTCTATTTTCCCGCATTTAAACATGCCAGAGTCCTTGTTGCAATGTATATGGATCATGCCTTTATCAAAAGCTTTCTGGACTGGGGAGAGGGCTCAAGACTGCCAATGGATATCCAGGGTAACCATATACTTTTTGGTAAAAACGCTTTAAGTGAAACTTCTATGAAATATCTATATTCGGAGGGAAAGCCGGTGTTTACTGTACAACGTACATCGGATTCAGATAATGAAATGATTAAAATGCAGGAAGAATCAATCATTTTACAAACCAAAGATGAGGAATAAAAAGAGACATAAAATAAAAAAGATAATTTAATACTCGATTATCAAGTTTTTATCGAACATTAAAGATTTAAGAGGGTCAGGCTTTCCTTATTGTCATTATCCCAACTTTTGAGGTTAACATATATTTACTGTTTGATAACAACGAATAAGAAAAGCCTGCCCCCCGTTTTGGAAAAATTTCAATTAAAAAACTTGATAATCGAATAATAAGGATCGGAGATGAAATAAATTGAACAGAAATAGCGCAGAATTCTTACCCCATGTACAAGGCGCATTAAAGGTTGCATACTCAACGTATTCGGCCTTTGATGCAACGAAGTAGATGAGCCGGAAGACAAGCAATTTCGTTCAACTTATAAAATTTTCGATCCTTAAGTCAGGAGCTGTGACTTTTCTGTCCTTATGATCCAGAACCGGCTGATCAAAAGGGTCGGGCAGTATTGGCGTGTCTGTGCAGCCTATATCCCCTGAAAACAGCACTCTGTAGTTATTTGATCGTCTGACGGAAAAAGATATAATTTTTTACCAGAGCAGCTTGTATCACCTGTTTTTTACGATTGTATTAAACAACCTCAGTTTTATGTCAGGCCCACCTTATCCTACAGCCAATACTCCAAACAAGCGGTATCATCCGCATCATTTGATTTGTTGAAAATTTCATGCTAAAAGCAGCTTAACTTCGGGATGTACAATTATTGGGGAGGATCAATCCGTGCGGGTAAAAAAAAGGGTGATAAATGAAAACTGAACAGCGTCTTTTGAATCCGGGGTTTATAGCCCTGAATATTTTTATATTGTTTGCTTTTTGTAACCTCGCTGTCTTTTACAGTTTCTATGATTATCTTGGCACCTTAAACATTTCAGAGCAATGGCGGGGAATTCTCATTGCTCTGATGCCGATAAGTGCTTTGATTTTCAGGCCATTTATCAGTTCCAGGTTAAAAATACAAAATGCCGTTATTGCAATGGCTTTGGGGCTGGGTACAGTTGTTGTCTGTCTCTTTTTGTACAGCCGAGTCCAGACTCTTGTCGGTTTTTTTCCCCTCAGGATCATCCATGGCGCTGGCTATGTGACCCTGGTTTCTGCGGGCATCACTTTGCTTGTGGCTGTCATGCCCAAGGAAAAAAGCGGTCAAGGCTTTGGTATTGTATCCATTATGACCTTGCTGCCCTATGCTGTTGTTCCTCTGATAGTTGAAAAGGGATTTTCCCAGCTTCATCAATCCCAGGTATATTTTTATACAGGGCTGATTCTGTCTGGTTCTGCCATTTTGCTCATCCCTTTGAAGAAAATTGCAAAATCACATTATCCAGACCAGGATCAGGAAGGAGAACCCGTATCGTCAAAGGGACAAATTTGGATAAATTTGAAACAGGGCAGCATCCTGGCCCTTCTTCTGGCCAATGGACTTGTTTTCTCTGCATTCTCCCTTGTCTTCTTTTTTTTAAAAACATTTTCAGGGACAATGGGAATGGGGGATGCCGGCCTGTTTTTTACTGTGTCCACTCTGGTGATGATTGCCTCCAGAATCTTTATGGGCCCTTTGTTTGACAGATTTAATAAAGCGGCTTTGATTCTCATAAGTTTGGGAGTGTTCTCCATCAGTCTCTTTTTTTTGGGCCAAGTCACTTCCAACGGCCAATTTTACGGGATTGCCGTACTTTATGGACTGGGAGTGGGGGTGGCCACCCCTTTGTTGAACGGCTTGATGCTTATGGTATCAGAACCGAAATACCGTGGGCTGAATACAAATTTAATGATGGAGATGGTGGATGTCGGTTTTTTTCTGGGTCCCATTGCAGGGGGTCTGGCCGTGGCCTATGGCGCAGGGCCGAAGTCCATACTTATTGGATGTGCTGCAGCAGCCTTCCTGGCGGGTTGTCTGATGATTCCCCTTTGGAAAAAAGGGTGAGTCAGGAAACCCGCTGCCAATCCTTCTTTATAAAGTCCATCAATTGCTTTGCCTTTTCAGAATATAGTTTGAGCCCTTCAAAATTTGGCCGTCCATAAATTTTCTGCATGAGAATACCATCTGAATCAAACCATCTGGGCAGGTATCCGCCATAGAAAAATCCGTTTGTATTCATTCCCATACAGGTCTTTTGAATCAGGGACTGGTCCAGGGGGAGGAAAACCTGGGCAACATGAAACTTCTGTTCCTGGATCTCATTCTCAAAGGCCTGGATAACCACATTAATGTCTTTGCCCATTTTCAGGACCTGAAGCCGTCCGACACCGGCAAACTTAAAAAACTCCGGCAGGGTCTGGCTCTTTTTCAGTTCAGATGTTTCTGCCCGGGGGGCTAAGATCTTCCGGTCAAGGGAGAGCTGGGTAAGATCCTCTTTGATCCGGTCTGCATAGACCCGGGGCAGATAAAGGGTGTGGGATCGGTCTTTACGAATGTTAAAGGTCAGCAGGGTGGAGACCCTTCCTTTGACGGTTTCGTCTGAGGCATATGCCTGGGCCGGCATGAGATCCATTTCCAGTGCGGTTTCAACCCAGCCTTCATCCTGGCCCATCTTCTGGGTAATGGTGTGGTTGGTGACAGGTTCTCCGTAAAGGGCCTCAATATCGTATTTTTCAGGGCAGAGTCTGGTTACATACCGGCTGATGTCCAGAACTGTACCACTCCCCCGGTATGCCTTCTGGATGATATACTGGCCAGCTTCATACATTCCCCTGAACGGGGAAGAGCTGCGGAAGAGCGCACCGTGACCTACCACTTCATTACCGCTGGTCCTGGCAACCACACTGTGAATTCTGCCCTTTGCATTTTCGTGCACCAGTTTTTCCGGCAGGTAATAGGTATCAACAGGATAGCCGGCTCCATACACGGCATAACAGGTGGAGACAACGCCCATGGCATCTTCGGGTTTGAAAAAATCCACCACCACAGTCTGTCCGGGTTCCGGGGGGGTAAAATGTTGTTTTAAATGCTGGATAACAGCCTGGCGGGTTTTCATTTTCACCTCTTTTTATCTGATTTTTTATGGTATTGTTGAGAAAGCAGGGGCATTTCCTGCTAATCTGTAGATTTCTTCAGGGGTAAAATCAAATCGGTTGCTCAGAATTTTATACTCATCCACAAGGCTGGTGTTGAACAATGCCGGGTCATCGGTGTTCAGCGAAACAGATATCCCCTGTTCAAAAAAAGAGCGAACAGGATGGTCTTCAAGACAGGGAACCGCCTTTAAAAGGACATTGGAGGACAGGGATATGTCAAGGGGAATGTTTTCTTCAACCAGTCTGCGGATCAGGGGCTCATCCTCCCGGCATCCGATACCGTGACCAATGCGGGATGGTTTGAGTATATCCAGGGTCTGTCTTACATGATCCGCTCCTGAAAATTCTCCTGCATGGGCGGTAGTTGTCAGTCCCATCTGGCGGGCGGTCTCAAAGGGTTCTTTAAAAGGAATAATGGAATCCGGCACCTCCATTCCAGCGAGGTCTATGCCCACAACCCTGGCATTGGGGTATCGGTCAATATAGTCCAGGGTTGTCCAGGCAGCCTTGCTCCCTGCCATTCTGGAAATGGAATAAACAAGACGGATGGCAACGCCAAAGTCCTTTTCCCCTTTGACGAGTCCCTGTTCCAGCCCTGTGAGTATCTCTTTGAGATCCCGGCCCATCATCTCATGGACCTGGGGCATGAGAAAGGCCTCTGTGTAAATGATGTTCTGACTGGCCTGACCTTCGGCAAAATCGTACCCAAGGTCAAAAAAATCTTCCCTGGTGGTAAAATGGGCCAGCACCCTGTCAAACACCCGGGTAAAGCTTTCAAAATCCGGATAACCGTCTTTGGGGTAAAAGTCATTCCCAGGTAAAGCCATTCCTTTTCGTCTGGCAGCCTTCTTAAGGGTTTTAAGTTTTACAGATCCTTCCAGATGAATATGATGTTCTGTTTTTTTCATTTCAGAAATGGAATTCAGGTGAATTGTTGTTTTTTTCATGAACGGCCTATTCTTGATTTATCTGTGTGCAGGCAGAAGGGACATCCGGATAAATGCTGATGATTTTACTGAACCCGGACATTTTAAAAACGTCCTGGACCATTTGAGTCAAAGATGCCAGTGCCAGTCTGCCTTGATTTTCCTTAACCTTTTTTGCGGCTGTGAGAATGCTTCTAAGCCCGGCGCTGCTGATGTATTTCAGACTGCGGTTTAATCGGATACACTCGAGATTACCTCCTGGAAAGCGTTGACAAAGGCAGTCATGACCGGCTGCTGAACAAGGGAAATTCGTATCCAGTTGGGAAAACGGAACCCGGTCATGGTACGGACCATGATGCCCTGTTTCATGAGCATGCGGTATAAAAGCGTGTCTGATATTGGTGTCCTGACCATTATGTAATTCCCCTGGCCTGACAGATAGGACAGACCCAGATCATCAAAAAACGGACAAAGCAGGTCCCTGGCATCCTTTACCATTTTACGGGTAGCTGCGATAAAATCGGTGTCGTCTGTTATGGCTGCGGCTGCTGCCTGCTGGGCCGGGGTATTCACCGAATAAACGATATGGGTACGCCGCACCATATCAACCACATCTGGAGAACTGCATAAATACCCGATACGGAGGGCGGCCAGGGCATACATCTTGGAAAAGGTCCGAAAGGCAACAACATTGGAAAACGTTTCCATAAGCTGCATGGCATCGGGATAATCTTTTTTGTCCACATACTCAAAATAGGCTTCATCAATGACCACGATGCAGCGCTGGTCAACCGCTTTGAGAAATCGGGTCATGGTGTCCATGTCCCAGTAAGTTCCTGTGGGATTATTAGGATTGCATATAAATATAATTTTGGTCATTTCGTCCATGGCATCCAGCATGGCATCCGGATCAAACCTGAAATCTTTCAAGGGAATCAATTTAACTTCCACACCTGAAAACCGGGCCACCCACTCATATACGGCAAATGTCTTATCCGCGGTAATAATATTGTCGCCTTTCATGCAGAATGCTTTGATAACACTGGATATGACTTCGCATGATCCATTCCCCACCAGGAATTGATCCGGGGATTTATTAAATTTAAAGGCCAGTTTTTCCTTTAAGAAAAAGCAGTCGCCATTTGGATATACAGGGACCATGTCCGGCACAAAGTCGTCAATGACCCTGTGAACTCCCGGCGGTGGGCCCAGGGCATTCTCATTGTTGTTCAATCTGTAAAGGGTCTCCACACCGAACAGGGACATGAGGACCGTGTCAGGCTTACTGGGGAAGTAGGGTTCGAAGTTCTGGATATGTTCCGGAACCAGCTTGTCAAGCATCAGGATCGACATATTGATATATCACCTTATCGGATTGTCCGGCATAGGGCAGTACATAGGCCGGCAGAAATCCTGTCTGGATCAGAATCCCGCCCAGGGCCGCCTGCCAGCCTGCAGAAAGATCAATGGTAAAAAAAATATTTGTATACTGTTCATCTGTAAGCAGTTTGATGTGCCTGCAGATGTTCTCATGGATATCAGCGCCGTCCAGCATGGGCCAGAGTGTGGCTTCCTTACGGGTGGCTTCCAGACGTGTTCCCAGAAGAGACCGATGGGGGCGGATCTCTCCCTGGCTCTTGTATTCCCTTATTGTTCGCATGAGGAACAGGTTTTTATAGGTTTTTTTGAGAAAATCTGCCAGGTTAGGATGGGCCCATACAGAACAGCCCGTATCTTCCTTTAAATGGCGGAACCAGAGCGTCTTTTTCTCAATTTTTCCATTGAATTGTCTTAAGGTGAGTCGGGCAAGGGGTTCAAAATCCCCTTTGGGGAGATCCCGGGTGGCCATCCGGCTGTAAAGGGTGATGGCCGGGGTTCGCGCCACACTGGTTACCAGAAGGTCGATCAACAGACGGGCCGTGTCTTTGGGGTTGTCGGAAAACAGATAAGGGCCATAAAACTCGACAGTCTGGCGGGATGGGATCTCCCAGCATATCATTCCGGCAATGGTCCCAGCCTCATCTTTAACAAGTCCGGCAAAAAATTCCTTTCCGGCAATACGGTCAATGATTTCTCCCGGGGTTTTAAATGCTTCAGGATAAAGGGTCTCCGGGTAACAGGCCATTACCCGGGCACAGGCATGGCTGATTTCGGCAGGTTCACAAAAAGAGTGGGCACTTAAGGTTCCTTCCGGAGATTGGTCAGGATCAATCGCTTTTTCAATTTCCGGGTAGGTAATGTTCTGGTAAAGGGTGATATCAACTGTCCGTCTATTTAATGTGATGGAAAAGCTGTCCACCACGCGTGATACGAGAAGCAGTCCCATGTGGTCCATTCCCAGATCCAGATCACGGGATATCTCGCCTTCGGCAGTAAGATTCATGGCCCAGAGATCATCAGAGCTGCTCTCAAACCGGAACAGAACGGAAACTCTTGATGCTTCACGGGTCAATGTCATGTTCAGACGGGCCCCCGGGGATGTTCTGGACAGGTGGAGAATGAACTCTTCTGCCGCTAAAGCCAGGCGGATGGTTTTGCCCTGATCCAGTCCCAGAATCGGGGCACCTGTTTCTAAAACCCCCTGAACCAAAGGTATCCAGCAGATGTCCGCCAGAAGATCAAGGGAGACATAAGAAGGTGTTTGTATCATTTAACAATCCTCCCGGATTTTTTTTATTCAGGCCAAGTACCTGATCCCGGTCTTTTTTATCAATTTTGCCAGCAGGGTTCGTCCGGAACCATTCCGGTGTAACAGGTTGGCTGCAAATTTTTTATTTGTTCGCTGTTTTTTCTATTATTTCAATATCTTATAGTCGAAATCTTTTGGTTTGAATGCCTTTCATGATTTTGTAGTGTTTATCATTGCCTGTAATCAATGGTAGGCCATAAGCAATGGCGGTGGAACCAATAAGGGCATGGCGTGCAGTAGGCTCCCCATTTACGAGATGGATTTCTTTTGGTTAATATAGCTCCGCCTTTTCGATTACATACCACTACTATGTTGTCGGAAAACAATTTTCTATCATCATAAGTGACATAATGGAAGCATTAAATATACAAGCGTATGTAATTTAATTTGTTTTTTAAGGCTGGTATGATGTGTAAGCCTGGGTTTTATACTGATTTTACAGGGAATATGGATAATATCTTTCAACTTTTTTCTATCAATTTAAAGTTTCAGTATAAGCCTGCCTATGGCAAAGCGTGTTTGAATTGTAGTATTAATGACATAATTTGTCACATCTTTTATATAGTGCTCATAGAGCTTTTTTATCCCAATCAATAATACTTACGTGTTGAACAAATTGTTAGTAATCATCTTAAGTATATGGCTTTTGCTGGGGATACTCCTGTTGCTTATATTGTATGTGCGGCAATCCATATATCGTTGATAGGAAGCGGTGTGCCGGACTTTTTTAATTGATCTTTCACTTCTCCAAATATCTCGGCGCTTTCCTTGTTGACATCAAGAATTTTAACTGTCGGCTTTACCAGGAACACATTCAGCTGTTGCTGATTTTTTACCATTTTTGTCCCACCCCTGAAACCCGCATAGAATTCACCAAGAACGATAACACTCGATTATCAAGTTTTTTAATTGAAAATTTTGCAAAACGGGGGTCAGGCTTTTCTTATTTGTTGTTATCAAACAGTAAATATATGTTAAGCTCAAAAG
Source organism: Desulfobacteraceae bacterium (assembly GCA_015493575.1). Taxonomy (GTDB): domain Bacteria; phylum Desulfobacterota; class Desulfobacteria; order Desulfobacterales; family Desulfobacteraceae; genus WGCX01. The sequence continues at coordinate 11,493 of WGCX01000106.1, forward strand.
TTAAGATAATGACAATAAGGAAAGCCTGACCCTCTCAAACCTTTAATGTCTGATAAAAACTTGATAATCGAGTAACAGATATCCATACAGTTTTTGCATGTACCAGTACATCAAGTACACGGTTATCTCCGGCACGGTAAGCAGCATAACAGTTGGTATCCAGAACAATACTGTTCATTGCCAATCCGACAGATCAACATTAGAGAACTCTGCGGTATTCTCTTGAAACTCTTCAATGTCCTGCTTGGTCCATGTACCAAAGAGATCTGCAAACTGTTCACGCCGGATCGTCTTGCCCTGGTCATCAAGCCCTAACGCTCTGCGCAACACTTTTTTAATTGTCTTGTTTATACTTAGCCCTTCATGAGCGGCCAGATTTCGTATTGTCCTGTCCAAATGTTCGTCAAGGTCATGGATGGTAATTGATTTCATTTTTCCACCTCACTATTTGGTTTATTATTACCCATATTGTATTTCATGCAGGGTAAGTGTGCAATTGCCCTTTTCCCTTTGAGCCACTGCCTCGCTAATACGGATAAGCTGTATTTTTGTAATTTGCTTTTAGGCTTATCAGGTATAGTTCTTTCTAAAAAACTCAGTGCCAAGGCGGGATTGTCTCCTTTTGCCTAGAGGTAAAGGGGGCTAATCCTGTTCGGTAATAATATTTTAACCACAGGATTATCTATATTGTAATAATCCCGTGCATTGAAGCCAAACAATTTGAAAAACATATATTCGATCAGAGAATTTCCTCTTGCGCGGTTCCTGCCGGATAAATTTTACTTGTCTAACCTTGCCCAATTTTGCTGTGCCTCGGGGAAAAATAATTCCAGAGTTTCATTGGTAAAATCCAAAACAATATTTTTAAAATTATCATCATACGATTGTCTTGTCATAGGCAATAGTCCTTTCTCAGAATTACAGAACATGAACAAACCATAGTGGAACTGGGTTCAGCCAAGTGGCAGGCTTAAAGACATGGCTTGCAGAGATCTGCTTTTTACACTGCATAGAAAAGGCCTGCCTGATTATCCTTCATCCAAAATGATGCGTCAAAATAGAAGAAAAGTTGTCAAAAAACGGGAATATACTCCTTGTGTTTTTTATAGTACAAATTGATAAAATTTTTCTATAATGTTTAATAGTTATGCGTGTTTTGTTTAATTTGTTTCAATTTTGTAAATTTAAGGTTAGGGCTCCGAGTTAATCGAAGGTCTTTTTTTGAAATATCAAAGGTTAAGGGCTTTTTTGATCTGGGAAATATATGCCTGGATATCGTTGATGCTGACAAGGACTTTATCGCAGATCACTTTTGTATCAATTGTGTCATAATCATGGGCCAGAAAATTGCGGAACCCTGCAATTTTTGCAAAATCATAAGCGAATTCAGGATCAAGCACACCATTGTCACCTAAAATGTCAAATGCTTCTGAATATGATTGGGGGAGGCGCAGATCTTTCTTTTTAATTGTCATCTCTGCAAGGACGATACAGGTGTCTGCTAATAGGTATAAGTAATGAAGAAGGGCACCTCTGTAAACAATGTCAGTGTCAAATCTAGCATGGCAATCATCCTTTAAATCTTTCACAATTCCAATGTACTCATTGATCCGACCAATTTTTTGTATAAGCCTTTCCATTATATCCCCATTATTATTTTTCTTTGAGTCTTAAAGCCAATTGCATGGTGAAATATTTTTTGTTCATAATCAATTCTTTGAGATGGGTTGTTGTCACATATAAGTTTTCCATGTGTAATAATTTGATTCAGCAGAATAATATTTTTGCATTGGTTCATAATAACGATATCAATATTATTTTGTTTCAAGGCTCGATTGATTGTAAGATAGAGATCTGTTTTGATGTCAAAATAATCATGTTCAATTGTATTGTTAATGAAAATTGCAATGTCGATATCGCTTGATTTAGTATGAAACTGTTTAGCCCTTGAGCCAAAAAGATAAGCAAATAAAAACAGGTCTTCCTGTTTAATAAATATTTTTTTCAGTGTTTCAATCATTTTCTTAATTTATAAAAATATCAAATCTCTATTTGACTCTTGTTATGGTTTGAACATTAAATTTCGTTCATCTTGTCTATAGTTCATTTTCGGTAATCATATTTTAACCACAGGATTATCTATATTGTAATAATCCCGTGCATTGAAGTCAAACAATTTGAAAAACATATATTCGATCAGAGAGTTTTCTCTTGCGGGGTTCCTGCCGGATAAATTTTACTTGTCTAACCTTGCCCCAATTTTGCTAAAACCAATACCTCCAAGACCCGCTCAACAGCCCCAGTCTCCCCTCAATCGTTGGATTCGGCAACGCTTGTTCGAGATTCGTTTATTGCATTTAGGATATCTTTAGTTGTTGCTTTTGTTTTTACTCCTGCAACATCAAAAGGTGATTTTGGTGATTTGGTAAATATCACTTTAAAAGTCTCACCTCCTCGGCGTTTAATAATAACATCCTCAAATCGCGCATTATCGAGAACCATAGAAAATTTTTGACGGGCTTCTGAATATGTATAAACTTTCATCAGACTACCTCCATAATATGAATACCCAAACTCGGTTAAAAATATTTTTCCACAGCAGGCAGGATATCCTTTATGCCGTCTTCCAATGAAGTTGTGGCAAACCAGTTTAACTGATTTATTTTAGACACATCGAGCAGTTTTATCGGGGTCCCGTCCGGCTTGGATTTATCAAAGAGAATATCTCCTTTAAAACCGATGATCGACCGGATCAATCCGGCAAGCGCTTTGATGCTGATATCTTTTCCGGTGCCAATATTCAGCAGGGGTTTATTTTTGTAATACTCCTCAAGAAAAGCATTTTCCATAACAAAAACACAGGCATCGGCAAGATCATCAACATGGAGAAATTCTCTTCTTGGTGTTCCGGTTCCCCATACAGTAACGGTTTTTTTATTGTTTATTTTTGCCTCGTAAAATTTTCTGATCAGAGCCGGCATGACATGTGAGGTCTCAAGATCAAAATTGTCGTTTGGGCCGTAAAGATTTGTCGGCATCACCGGAATAAATTTCGTTCTGTATTGCCGGTTATATGACCAGCACATTTCTATTCCTGCTATTTTGGCTACGGCATAGGGAGAATTTGTCGGTTCTAACGGGCCTGTCATGAGGTACTCTTCTTTCATGGGCTGGGGACAATTTTTGGGATAAATGCAGGATGACCCTAAAAAAAGCAACTTTTTTACCTTGTGAATATGGGATTGATGGATAATATTGGTCTGGATCACAAGGTTCTGGAAAATGAAGTCAGCAGGATAGGTGCTGTTGGCCAATATGCCCCCTACTTTTGCTGAGGCGAGGAATACATAATCGGGTTTGTTTTTTTCAAACCAGGCTGCTACGGAATGGATGTCTAAGAGTTCCAGCTCAGCATGGGACGGGGTAAGCAGATTTGTATAGCCTTTCTGGGTAAGATTACGGACAATAGCCGAACCTACAAGGCCTCTTGGGCCTGCAATAAATATTTTATCATCTTTTTCCATTTTTTACTCATTGTGATTAAAGGTGTTAAAACCATGGGTCTGGCAGAGGTGATCTTTTCTTGCATCTTCAAGATCATGTTTGACCATTTCCTTTACCATCCGGTCAAAAGTTATTTCCGGTGTCCAGTTTAATTTCTGTTTGGCTTTTGTGGGGTCCCCAAGAAGGGTTTCTACTTCTGTGGGCCGAAAATATGTGGGATCAACGGCAATGATCTGCCTGCCGGTTTTTGTATCATATCCTTTTTCATCAATTCCTTTGCCTTGCCAGGTGATGTTAATGTTGAGTTCTTTTGCGGCAATATTTACAAAATCCCGGACTGAATATTGTGTTCCCGTGGCAATGACAAAGTCTTCGGGCTTATCCTGCTGTAGCATGAGCCATTGCATTCTGACGTAATCTTTTGCATGGCCCCAGTCTCTTTTTGCATCGAGGTTGCCAAGGTATAGACAATCCTGAAGATTTAAGCTGATTCGTGCCAGGGCCCTTGTAATTTTACGGGTGACAAAGGTTTCGCCGCGAACGGGGGATTCATGGTTGAACAGAATGCCGTTGCAGGCATAGATATTATAGGCTTCCCTGTAATTTACCGTTATCCAGTAAGCATAGAGCTTGGCTACGGCATAGGGGCTTCTCGGATAAAATGGTGTTTTTTCGGTCTGGGGGGTTTCCCTGACCTTGCCGAAAAGTTCCGATGTGGAGGCCTGATAAAATCTGGTTTTTTTTTCAAGGCCAAGCAGGCGGATACCTTCCAAAAGGCGCAGGGTGCCGAGGCCGTCAGTTTCTGCTGTGTATTCAGCAGAATCAAAAGACACGGCCACATGGCTCTGGGCTGCAAGATTGTAAACTTCATCCGGCTGGACCTGCTGCAGTATCCGGGTGAGGTTGGTTGAATCAGTGAGATCACCATAGTGCAGGATCAGATTTTTTTCTTTTTCATGGGGATCCTGATAGAGATGATCGATCCTGTCCGTATTAAATGATGAGGATCGTCTTTTAATGCCGTGGACTTCGTAACCCTTATTTATGAGAAATTCTGCAAGATATGCTCCATCCTGCCCTGTAATACCTGTTATAAGTGCTTTTTTCATCATGAGTTTCTATTTTAGCCCTTTTTTATTCTTTATACGAGGTTTTATCCTGTTGTAAAAAATCTCCGGAAACACTCCGAAAACGATATTGTTAAAGTTTAGTACTGCGAAAGTATCATAAAGTCAACCATTCTCCACCCATGTTTTTCCATTGCTAACTTGAGAAATTTTTAACGTTGAAGAGTTTTGATGTATTTGATTATTATCGGTTAATATAGCTCCGCCTTTTCGATTGCATACCACTACTAAACAAATCTAAAGCTGCTGATTTCTTTTATCTGTATTCTAATATTCCTGATATATTGTGCTAACATAGCGGTATCCTCATGCTGAATAATGTTATGATAAAACCGTTCCTGTTTTGATTGATTTCGCTCTATAATTCCGTCATTGATAAAAACATCTATTGCTTTGTGAGTGCTGGATGCCGCACCGAGGTCGAAATCTTTTGCAGTTTTTTTTGAGAATAATTCAGATGCAGAACGACTCAATGCGCAAAGCACCTTTTTCCTATAGCCTGTGTGTTTATTTGTTAGCTCCCAATAGTAATCTGATTTTAGCGCTAAAATTCGTTGAACAGCCTCGTCAATATCCGTTGTTGCTATATTTTTTTTATCACTTAGGATCGGAGATGAAATCAGTTGAACAGAAATAGCGCAGAATTTTGATCCATGTACAAGGCGCATTAAAGGTTGCATACTCACAATGTATTCAGCCTTTGATGCAACGCAGTAGATGGGCCGGAAGAAAAGCAATTTCGTTCAACTTATAAAATTTTCGACCCTAAAATAAAAAAATTAAATCAATATGGATAATATGATAATTTTAAGATCCATCAGGCTTTATCCATAATTTCCATAATTTTTTTACAGGCAAAATCAGTACCGCCCCTTTTGTTTGTTAGATAGGAGTGTACTTTTTTGCAAAGTTCATATCTGTCACAGGGCTCTTTAAGATTTCCCACTATGAATTCAGCTACTTCATGCCAGTTTTTAGCTTTTTTAACAAGCTTCTTTTTAAAAATGTCCTCCCCTACCCAGGAAAAATCATCTGTAAAAGGCCCTGTCACGGTTGCAGTACCATGGATGACAGATTCTATAAAATTCTGGCCTCCAAGGGGCTTTAAACTGCCTCCGATAAAAGCTGTTAATGCTAAGGGATAAACCCTTTTAAGCTCCCCGAAAACATCCCAGAGGATGATACTTCCACATTCAGGTGGATTTGTAATTTGTGATTTAAGCTGCCAGGAAAATCCAAGCTGTGTCAGCCTTTTTTTCCAATGGGTTATTCTGTGCATGTGCCTTGGAAAAATTCCCACAACCTGACAAGGGAATTCTTTGAGTATCCATTTTATAATTTTTTCTGTGTCTTCCTCTTCTTCCCTGCGTATGGACACAAGAATTGACATGGGATATTTATCGTTGATTATTTTTATAAGAAAGTCTTTGTAAACAAAAGTGTGACTTTCATTTTTTTGTTGTGAGGAAAATCTGAGCCAATCCAGATCGGCCTCATGGCCGTTATAAAAAGAGTCATTATGACAAATTCCGGTTGTCTTGTTACAAAAATTGTATGGAAATGAAACCGGTTGGGTACTGTCCGTGGATTCAGACCAGTTTGAGAATTTAAAATCATCATCACTGCATATGGAATCAAATTTTATATTTGACATCAGTGCAATTTCTGAATTTTTAAATATTTCACCAAATCTGAATTTATCTTTTTCTGAAATGGCATAAATATAGTCAGGTGCCAGCATGCGCCATAAAAAAACCGTTTTCAGATAAGCTCTGTAACTTTTGTATGAAAGCCGGGCATTAACAATAACTATCTTCTTACCCTTTTTTTTAAGAGCCATTAAAAGACCAGGCCAGAGTTCCGTTTCAAGAATAACCATCAGATCAGGATTAATTTTTGATACGGCATTTTCCATAATATCGGGCATATCAAAGGGGAACCATGTAATGGCACAATTTATATTATTAAGTCTAAGAAGGGCAATTTCTTTTTTAAGTATTTCCATACCCTGCATAGTTGTTGAAGAAACAAGAATTTTCATGGGATAATCAGGGATCAGATGGCTTACTATTTCAACGGCAAGATAGGCTTCTCCTGCAGATGCAGCATGAATCCACATGTCAGCTTCTGTCAGGTGTGCTCCGGATACACGTTGTTTAAGCCCCTGTTTCAACCTTGGCCTGGTTTTTAAAAAAGGAAGGACTATCTTCCATATTAAATTGTAAAAACGGGAAAACAGGTGTATAAAACGCAAATTACTGTATAAATTTTTCATGTTGAAACTGATATCGCATTTTTTTAAAATATTGACAATAGTTCTTATTAAACTACATATAGTTTTTTTAAAAATAAGGAGGAAACAGTGAGCCTTTCCAAAGAATTACTCGATATACTTGCCTGCCCTAAATGTAAGGGGGATATACATTTAAATGAAACAGAAGACGGCCTTGTATGTGAAAGCTGCATGCTTGTTTATGAAATAAGGGATGAAATTCCGATTATGCTTATTGAAGAGGCAAAGCCACTTAAAAAATGAGTACTCCTAAACAAGCTGATCCGGCAAAATTAATTATAAGCCTTGTGATGAAAGACAAAAAAATTATAGAACAACTCCTTCCTCTGCTTATGGAGGCATTTGGAGATATAGATATAATAAGTCGTTGGTTTAATTTTGATTATACCGATTATTACTATGAAGAAATGGGATTCCCTCTTTTCAGACGGGTGATTGTTTTTAAAAAATTAATATCACAAAACAGGCTTGCCGCAATTAAAAAAATTACTAATCTGTTTGAAAAGAAATGGGAAAAAGAGAATAAAAGGAATATAAATATTGATCCGGGTTATCTTCTGCTCTCAAGATTTATACTTGCAACAGGTAAGGATTATTCCCATAGAATTTATCTTGATCATGGAATTTATGCAGATCTTACCCTTATTTACAGACATGGAAAATATACTGCCCTTGAATGGACATATCCCGATTATGCTTCTCCTGAAATGCTTAAATTCTTAAAAAAAACAAGGCGAAAATACGCACTTGATCTGAAAAATCTAAAAATCAGCGCAAAAAAATTGAAACCGGATTCAAGAACTTAAAAGCGTTTCCAATGCAATTTACAACAAAACAATTAAACATAAATATCACCTAAAAAAAACGGAACAAGACAAAAATGATAAAAAGCATGACAGCATATGCAGAAGGTTCAAATACAGAGAACATGATCAGTGCGGAAGTTGTGATTAGATCATACAACAGCAGGTATCTTGATATTGCACTGCATTCACCTGAAACCTGCATACAATTTGAAGACAAAATCAAAAAACTTGTAAAAGAAAAAATTACAAGGGGACGTGTTGAAATCCGGCTTTCTTTAAAAGACGAAAGCGAGGATGCAATTGAATTTGAACCGGATTTAAAAAGGGCACTGGCCTATTTAAAAGCACTTGAAACGCTGAAAAACACCCTGTCACTTGAATCTGAGATTAATCTTGATCATTTTCTCAACATCAGGGATATAATTAAACCCGTCAATAAACAGACAGATCCTGTGCTTTTATGGAGCGCCGTACAGGGTGCAATGGATGAAGCCATAGAAAGCTTAAATACAATGCGTGAGCAGGAAGGACAAAACCTTGCTGAAGATTTAAACAGCCGTCTGATTTTCATTGAAAATAAATTGGATATAATACAGAAACAGGCAGATATCATTCCTGAAATTTACAGGCAGAAACTCACAAAAAGAATTGCAGCTCTGACATCGGACATTGAAAGCCTTGATCCTGTAAGACTTTCACAGGAAGCAGCAATTCTTGCAGACAAAAGTGATATTTCCGAGGAAATTGTAAGATCCCGCAGCCATATCAAACAATTTAAGGAAATTCTAAAAACCGAAAATGAATCAGGAGGAAGAAAACTTAATTTCTTAATTCAGGAGTTTAACCGGGAGTTTAATACAATGGGTGCCAAGGCAGGAAAAGTTGAGCTTTCCCATATAATTGTAGATGTAAAATCTGAACTTGAAAAAATAAGAGAGCAGATTCAGAATATCGAATAGAGCCGAAATCCCGATCGGCCTCATGGCAGTTTTATATGAAACTCCTTTAAAGTACCTTAAATTATTAGAGTTTCAATATTTGTTGAGAGGCAGTCTGAAAGTCTTCAGATCTGCCTCATGGCAGTTATATAAAAAATCAATATGGAGATATTATGGAACAGGTTCTTTTAAATATAGGTTTTGGCAACACCGTGGTTGCAGACAGAGTTATCACAATTTTAAGCCCGAATTCTTCGCCCATGAAACGACTCAAGGATGAGGCAAAGAAAGCAAGGGCTCTTGTGGATGCCACCCATGGAAGAAAAACAAGGGCGATTATCGTTACTGACAGCAATCACATTATCCTTTCGGCAATCCAGGCGGAAACCATATCCCAGCGTTACACGGTCATGAGAAAAAACGAAAAAGAACAGGATAAAATTTCCTGTATTGAAAAAGCGGATAAAAAAAGTGACTAAGGACAAAAAAGAAATAGAAAACAAAAAAACCGTCATAGATGAAAAAAATAAAGATAATAAGGATAAAGATAAGGGGAAAAAAACAATAATGACAGACTTGAACCATTTTAATCCCCGGGGGCATGTTTTTGTGGTATCTGCACCGTCCGGTGCCGGCAAAACAACTTTGTGCAGAAAAATACTTAAAAAATATAATTTCCTTTCCTATTCAATTTCCCACACAACAAGGTTGCCAAGAAAAAATGAAAAAAACGGTGTGGATTATTTTTTTATTACAAAAGAGGAGTTTCAAAAAAAAATCAAGACAGATTTCTGGGCTGAATGGGCAGAGGTTCATGATAACTTATATGGAACTTCCATAAAGTTTATTGAGGAAAAGATCAAAACAGGGGTAAGTCTGCTCCTTGATATTGACGTTCAGGGTGCAAAGCAGATTAAAGCTTCCATTCCCGATGCCATCACAATTTTCATAATGCCGCCTTCGTTTAAAGAGCTTGAAAAAAGATTAAGATCACGGGGCACAGATTCTGAAAATGTAATAAAAAAGCGCCTTGCCAATGCAGAAAAAGAAATAAAGGAAAAAGAATTTTACGACTTCACCATTGTAAATGATGACCTTGACAGCGCAGTATTTGAATTTGGAAAAATCATTGAGGAGGCCTGTCTTTGAAAGAAAAAAATCGCAGTAAAAAATTCAGCACAGGTAAAAGCAGCAACGATAAAAAAACAGAGGTTATTTCCGGTATTCATTCAATAAGGGAAGCCATAAAAGCCGGTAAAAGAAAAATTTATAAAATTTTAATTTCCAGTTCAGGAATAAATAAAAGAATAAAAAAGATTATCCGTTCTGCAGAAAGTTTTGGTGTTCCCGTTGAATTTACTGACACTGAATCCCTTGATACAATTACGGAAAATGTGCAGCACCAGGGTGTTGCAGCGAGAGTCAGCCCTTTTTCCGTCACAAGAATAAAAGAGGTTATGAGACAGATAAAGAGCAATCCTGAAAATAAATTTATTCTGATCATTGAAAACCTTGAAGATCCTCATAATTTTGGTGCCCTTGTGAGAACTGCCATGTGTGCGGGAGTTGATTATATTTTTATTCCAAAGGACAGATCCGTTGCCCCCCTGCCCTCGGTTTCAAGGGCTTCTGCCGGGGCAATGGAGCATGCATCCATAACACTTATAACAAATACAGCTTCCATTATAAAAACACTTAAAAACAACGGTTTCTGGATCGCAGGCCTTGATGCAAATGGAACTTCTCCACTTTTTCAAGCCGATCTCACCGGAAATCTTGCCCTTGTTGTCGGAGGAGAACATAAGGGACTTCGGCCCCTTGTGAAACAAGAGTGTGATTTTATACTGTCCCTGCCAATGGCTGAAAGTAAAGTAAGTTCTCTTAACGCTTCTGTTGCAGGAGGAATTGCAATGTATGAAGTTTTGCGCCAGAGAAGCGTTTAACAAAAACTAAAATAAACCCATGAAGTGATAATCTTCTGAATTTTAAAAATTGATGGTCTCGTAAAAAGTCGAGAATGCTATAACTGCTATTTATAATTTCAGTATGTTATAGCGCAAAAAAACGGCAAAATAGGACTTTTTACAGGTTCATCAAAAATTAGCAAAAAGGAAAAATAATGTCTGACAATATGATTTTAATTGATGAAAAAGGAACTCTTATTGTGCCGGATTATCCCGAGATACCGTTCATTGAGGGAGACGGCATAGGCCATGATATCTGGAAAGCTGCACAGCCTGTTTTTGATAAAGCGGTTGAAAAGGCATATAACGGAACAAAAAAAATCAAGTGGCTTGAGATATTTGCCGGAGAAAAAGGCCTGAAAAAAACAGGCAAAAGGCTGTCAGATGAGGCTTTAGATATTATTGAAAATCACAGGGTAGCCATAAAAGGCCCCCTTACAACGCCTGTGGGCAAAGGAGCGAGAAGTCTCAACGTCAGGATAAGACAAAATCTGGATTTATATGCCTGTATCCGTCCGGTAAAATATTTCAGCCCGGTTCCAAGTCCGGTTAAGCACCCTGAAAGGGTCAATATAACGGTTTTTCGTGAAAATACCGAAGATCTTTATTCGGGCATTGAATGGGATTCCATGTCCGACTGTGCAAAGCAGGTCTTAGGGTTTCTGTCGGACGAGATGGATGTAGAGCTTCCAAACACCTGCTCACTGGGAATAAAACCAATAAGCCCTGAAAAAACAAAAAGGCTTGTTTTAAAAGCCCTTGAATATGCAGTGAACAACTCCCTTAAATACGTCACCATCATGCATAAGGGAAATATAATGAAATTTACCGAAGGTGATTTCAGAAAATGGGCCTATGAAGTTGCCAGGGATAAATTTAAGGGTAAAATCATCACGGAAAAAGAACTTCATGAAAACCATGGCGGAAAACTTCCCCACGGCATGGTCCTGTTAAGGGACAGGATAGCCGACATGGTTTTTGCTGAGGTATTATTAAGGCCAGAAGAGTTTGATGTTATTGCAGCAACCAATTTAAACGGGGATTATATCTCAGATGCCCTTGCAGCCCAGGTGGGCGGGCTTGGGATAGCTCCGGGTGCAAATGTAGGTGACAGATGCGCTGTTTTTGAGGCAACCCATGGAACAGCTCCCGATATAGCCGGTAAAGATATGGCAAATCCCTGCTCGATCATTCTGTCAGGTGCGATGATGCTGGATCATATCGGATGGGACAAGGCTGCAGATCTTGTGAGAAAAGGCGTTGAAAAAGCATTTAATTCAGGCATGGCAACTCCGGATCTTGCAAAGGAAATGGAAAATGTCACCCAGGTTACATGTTCGGAATTTGGAAGAGTTATTGCAGATAATATCTAAAACAAGCGATGCCCGCAACCCATGTGCCTGCCTCAATTTCTTGTTTTTTATTACAGAAATTCAGGGGTAAGGCTTTAATAACGGCCATGGGCAGATCCTGATCTATTCATGATTTGCCCTGAAAGTCATAAATAGATACAGCAAAAGCAATTGATACAGGCAATCAGACAAAAGAAATCTACACATGCAGTTAAAATTTTGGATTTCCTACATTATGTTGCAATAAAATTGATAAATGCTGTGTTTCCGCCAAAATGTCTTAAATGCTCGCGCTTTATGGACAGAAACGGTTCTCCTCAATTAAACAGCCGGATACATATTAAAAATCTGCCTACTGAAAAAATCATCTCCCTTAAAACCGATACAAAAATTATCAAAGCTCTTTTTTCTAAATTTTTCTGTGATAAATGTATGGAAAAAGCGGGTTTTATCCCGTTTGAGCCTCCTTTCTGCATTAAATGCGGGGCAAAATTAAAAACCCGTGATACAGAAAATCATCTCTGTAAAGAGTGTATAAAAAATAAAAACCACCTAAGTAAAATCAGGGCCTGCGGCATGTATCAGGGTGTTTTAAGGGAAAGCATACACCTTCTTAAATATAATAGAAAAACCGGTCTTTCCCGCCCGCTTGGCATTCTTTTATTTTTTGCCTTTGAAAAATACTTTTCCAGGGATCGTATTGATTTGATTCTGCCTGTCCCGCTTCACAGGGCAAAACTTAAAAAAAGAGGATTTAACCAGTCATTCCTCATTGTTAAAGATTTTAAAAAACTCTGGAAAATTTCACACAGGACTCCTTCCCACTGGAAAATTGATTATAATATCCTTTCAAGACAGAAAAATACAAAATCCCAGACAGGCTTTGATAAAAATAAGCGGAAAGAAAATATAAAAGGTGCATTCAGGGTTACACAACCGGATAAAATAAAAGGCAGACATATTCTCTTAATAGACGACGTTTATACCACGGGCGCCACAGCAGGAGAATCAGCATCCGTACTGATGAATGCAAAGGCTCTCTCCGTTGATGTTCTTGTCATTGCAAAGGCATAAGGGAACTTAGGATTGAAAATATCAGGCGCACCTTATTGCATTCTTTTTCATCATTTAAGAGCCTGAAACGATTTAATTTCACTATGGGTCAGATACCTCCATGCGCCTTTTTCAAGACTGCCAAGTCTCAGATTTCCCATGCGTATACGCTGAAGGGTTTTAACCTTGTTGCCGGTTTTTTTAACCATCTTTCTTATCTGGCGGTTTCTGCCCTGTTTAAGAACGATCCTGAAAGCACACGACGATATTTTTTTAATCCGTGCTTTCCGTGTTTTTTCCCCTTCAATCACAACACCTGCGGCCATTTTTTTAAGTGCGGAAGATGAAACCGGTTTAAATGTTGTAACAATATACTCTTTTTCATGGTTGTATGAAGGATGGGACAGCCTGTTGTGAAGCTCTCCGTCATCGGTAAGAAGCAGCAGACCCGTTGAATCCTTGTCAAGTCTGCCAACGGGATAAATTCTATCCTTTATATCAACAAGATCAAGTACAATTTTTCCGTTTTTGTCAAAGCAGGATGTGATATATCCTTCAGGCTTGTTTAAAGCAATATAGATATTTTCCTTTACTGAAGAAAATCTGATCTCTTTTCCGTCAACGGCAACAATGTCTTTTTCAGGGTCTATCTTAGTGCCTGAAATTTTAATTATCTGCCCGTTGACACTGACCCTTGCCTCTGCAATATATTCCTCTCCCTTTCTTCTCGAGCAGACTCCTGCATGAGATAAAAATTTCTGAAGTCTCATCATAAAATATTTCTACATTCAAGAAACTGGTATCAAGAAACAAGGTACAAGGTACAAGGCGTTCTTGTCTATTGTTTCCTGTTTCCTGTTTCCTGTCTCTTGTTTCCTGTCTCTTGTTTCTTGTTTCCTGTTTCCTGTCTCTTGTCTCTTGCTGCCATCATGATCTGTAATCGGCATTGATCTTGACATAATTTTCCGAAAAATCGCAAAACACAAAAAAATCGGAAAAATTTCCAATATTAAGGTTGAGAACAATTTTCAGTTCATCCTGTTTCATCACCCTGGCTGCTTTTTTCTCTGCATCTTCTCCAGCCCACGCACCTTTTTCAACAAGAAAAACATCGCCGAACTTCAGATCAATTTTATCAGGGTTCAAAGCTGCACCTGACCTGCCTGCCGCTGCCACAACTCGTCCCCAGTTTGGGTCTTCACCGTAAATTGCTGTTTTAACAAGATTAGAATGGGCAACTGCTTCAGCAACATTGTATGCATCATCTGCAGATGCTGCTCCTTTTACAATAATTTCGGCAAGTTTTGTTGCTCCCTCACCGTCTTTTACGATCATTCTTGCAAGGTCAAGCAAAACCCTGTTAAGAATTTCCTGGAAGATAACCTGATCCTGATTATCTTTAACAACTGCCGATGACGCACCGTTTGCAAGGGCAAGAACAGTATCATTTGTGCTTGTATCACCATCAACTGAGATTCTGTTAAAAGAGCGGTTACAACCCTGTTTCAAAGATAATTTCAACATGTCAGCGGGAATTTCAACATCAGTACATACAAATGCCAGCATGGTTGCCATATCAGGTCTTATCATGCCAGATCCTTTGGCAACACCGGTAACAGAGAATTCTTTACCCCTGATGACACCTTTTTTTTCTGAAATTTTACTTAATTTATCAGTTGTAAGAATTGCCTCGGAAAAATCCCCGAGAAAATTCTGCCCCATGTTCTCTGTTAGAAAAGGTATATTTTTCCTTATTACATCCATTGGAAGGGGAGCACCTATCACACCTGTGGAAGCCACCATGACAAGATCTTCTGTTATGCCAAGATGTTCTGCTGCAATTTTTGCAGTTTCAGCGGCATCTTTTATCCCTTTTTCTCCGGTAAAGCAATTTGCATTTCCACTGTTGACAATCACTGCCTGGCACAATCCCTTTTTAATACGCTTTCTTCCAAGGATAACAGGCGCTGCAACAACTTTGTTTGTTGTAAAAAGAGCAGCTGCAGATGCGGGATTTTCCGAATAGATAATACCGAAATCCTTTTTTCCGTTATTTTTTATGCCAGCTGCAATCCCTTGAAATTTAAACCCTTTCATATATACCTCATTATTATTTAATTTTTATTAACTGCCATGGGGCAGATCTCAATTTGCCTGTTTTTTAATTTTAACATTTTTTCCCAAATGCTATTGAAATAGATGTCAAACCCTTTATACACTTTTAAATTTTTATTTTAAAACTTTTTATCTGAATTGACATTTATTTTTTATGGTGTATTTTGCTGCATATTGAAAATCATGGAAAAATCAGCTTTTAACAACCGATTTTTAAAAATTATTGTGAGATGCAAATATAAAAATGAATGATTTTAAAGTAAAATGCCCATCATGCGGGGGCAGACTGTATCTGAAACGAACTTGAAAAAAAGTTTATCTTTGCTGCAGGTCATGCGGCAGAAATTATCCTGAAAATAAATACAAAGATTTTATGGATGACTATTTTGAAGAGCAGGTGGCCAATATTCCATGCAATAGATTATAGATAGCTGCCGTGAGACAGATCTTGTTGCTCTTTAACAGCCTCACAACAAAGATGGAAACTCTTTTAATTTAAGGTACTTTACAGGAGTTTCATATAACGGCCATGAGGCCAGGCTGGACTACGTTCCAGCGCCTCACAACGAACATAAAAGAGCATCAGTTACTCTGTAAAAAGTGAGCTCTTTCTTATAAAAACAACTGCTGTAAGTCCACTTTAAATCTCAGTTAGGATTTGCGGAAAGAATCAACACGTTGAGAAAGCATGGAAAAAAATTTTAAAATAACCATTGAATACGATGGCACTCCTTTTTCAGGGTGGCAGATCCAGAACAACAGGCCCACTGTTCAGGGTGAAATTGAAAAATCCCTTTCGCAAATTCTTAACCAAAAGATCAAAATCAACGGCTCAGGACGGACAGATGCAGGCGTTCATGCCCTTGGTCAGACAGCAAATTTTTTTGCAGCAACCTCCATTCCATGCCAAGCCCTGAAAAAAGGGGTGAACAGTATTATCAACGGCCCCATTGTCATAAGAAAATGCGAAACTGTGGATTATGATTTTCATGCAAGATACAGTGCTGTTTCAAAGGAGTATCATTATCATATCTTAAACCGGCCTGATCCCTGCGCCGTGGGTAAAAATTATATATGGCATCTAAAAAAAGAACTTGATATTGATCAAATGAACAAGTGCTGCAGTCTTATTACAGGTATACATGATTTTAAATCCTTTGAAGGTGCCGGAAGCCCCCGATCCCATACCATCAGAGAAATTTTTTTCTCATCTGTGGAAAAACCTGATAAAGACAGAATTGTTTTTAAAATAAAAGCCAATGGATTTCTGCGTTTCATGGTAAGAAATATTATGGGTACGCTTGTTTCTGCAGGATTATCAAAAATATCCCCCGATGATTTTAAAAAAATATTAAAGGCAGAAGATAGAAATGCAGCAGGCATGACAGCCCCGCCCCAGGGGCTGTTTCTTATCAGGGTTAACTATACGCCCTGATTGTAGAGGTGTTCACGGAGTCACCATGTTATTTGAGGCATAAAAGATTTTCACACCTGACGTACATTATTTTTAAGTCAATGATGGCGGGGTTTTTGGCAGAACCATAATTTTTTTTATCGCAAAAGAACTGTATACAGATGTTTTAAATTTTGATACTGTAGCGTTGTCCTTAAATAAAAAAACACATAAGATTGAGACCGCTATGTAAGATTGAGACCGCTATGATTGAAAACAAAGATCCTGCTATGACTTGTTGCGGCCGGGAAATTTCAATGATGACATCAAAGCCGAAAGTACCTCCCCTGGGTACAAGGTACCTATACAGGTTTATAGAAATATCCCTTTATTCCCCACTCAAGGCTTTTTCCCTGGACACCGTAAACACCTTCAACCGGATCGTAATAAAGGATATTATCTTTCACTGCCTGGCCAAGGTCATCAAGTTGCTCCGGGGCAAAAGCTCTGATACCAAGGATGTTGGATTCTCTGTATAATTTCAGTATTTTTCTTCTCGCATTGGATGGGTCGCGAAAGCACCAATCTGTAATCATTGCCACCTTCTCACGCTTGATTCTCATGAGAATATCATCAAGCTGCCGATGGAAGAGTTCTTCCAGGATGGAATATATCTCCCAGCAGCTGCCACCCACCGTATCCCAGATTTTTTCTATTTCTTCATCCCGCAGTTTGTACTCCCGAACCTTGTTATATTTTTTTATATCATGCAGCCAGGTGAATACATCCTCCCTTTTAAGATAATCCAGTTTCATAAATCTGCTGGTTTTTCGCAACTTGCTGTCCACATAGACCTGCTCAATAAAAAAGGCATCGGATGAGGCGATAATGACATGGCAGAGATGGCTCTCCTTTGTCATTGCCACAAAGAAATTCATCAGTTCAACCATGAGCCGTTTTTGTTTATCCGGCAGATAGAGGCCATCTAGCTTGTGGAATTCATCAATAATTACCACCGGATGAATGTTCTTTTTCTGCAGCCGCTGAAATTCATGTTTCATCACGAGAAAGGGGTCCTCTTTTTTTTTCTTCAGCATCCGCTCTGTAAAGGCATCAAGTTTGAACATGCCAAAGAGGCTGTATTGACGGCGAGTACCTGTCTTGACGCCGTTACCCTGTTCCGCTGACTTGAAAAAGGCATCAATGAAATCGTCGTAAGAGGTAAGAAAAACCTCCCGCAGGTTTAGAAAATTAATTTCATAGGCATTCTCTTGCTTAATCTGCTCAAAAAGGCGGTACATCAATGTGGTCTTGCCGGAGGACTTGGGCCCGTGCAGGAAGAGAATAGCATTAGGCCGGCTTTCAAGATAGCTACTCAATTCCGCCATCTCGCGGTTTCTGTTTATAAAAGCGATGTCAAGTTTAAAAGGCTTCATTTTATTGATTTTATTCCTGTTTGATGGTCATTCGCTGGGGGAATTTAATTATTTTAAATATGGTATAATATTATTCCTTAAAGTTTCATTGTGCAACTGCTAATTTTTAAAACGGCAATACCCCTTAACTCATTTCTTATTCTTAGGATCGAAAATTTTATAAGTTGAACGAAATTGCTTGTCTTCTTTTCCCATCTACTTCGTTGCATCAAAGGCCGAATACGTTGAGTATGCAACCTTTAATGCGCCTTGTACATGGGGTAAAAATTCTGCGCTATTTCTGTTCAACTTATTTCATCTCCGATCCTTAGGAATTTTTAAATAAATCTAAAGTTTTTAATTTCTTTTACCTGTATTCCCAGTTTAAGAAGCTCTTTTAATTTTGCAGGGTCATTTATTTGTTTTATATAATTGACAGTTTCAGATGGAATTTTTCCAAAACGTAATTCAAGAATTTCTATAATATTTTCCTGGGTGCTCTTAATCATACCCTGCTGCATCCCCTGCTGCATCCCCT